>NZ_JBEXPY010000023.1:0-136495 GCF_040612315.1 Streptomyces sp. NPDC006435 | reverse complement strand
CGCGCCGCGCCGCCCCCCCCCCGCCCGCCCGCCCCCGCCGCCGGCCCGCCGCCCCCCCCCCGCCCCCCCCCCCCCCCCACGACGAGGTGCCGTCGGTGGTCAGTGGCCGCCGGCCGCCATCGCCGCGCCCACGATGCCCGCGTTGTTCTGCAACTGCGCCGGCACCATCTCGGCCCGTACGTTCTCGATCAGCGGCAGGAACTTGTCGGCCTTGCGGCTGACCCCGCCGCCGATGATGAAGAGCTCGGGCGAGAACAGCATCTCCACATGGGCCAGGTACTTCTGCAGCCTGCGCGCCCAGTGGTGCCAGCTCAGGTCCTCGTCCTCGCGCGCCTTGGTCGAGGCGTGCTTCTCCGCGTCGCGGCCGTTCAGCTCCAGGTGGCCCAGCTCCGTGTTGGGCACGAGCCGGCCGTCGGTGAACAGGGCGCTGCCGATTCCCGTACCGAGCGTCAGCACGATGACCGTCCCCTTGCGGTCGCGGCCCGCGCCGAACGTCATCTCGGCGATGCCGGCCGCGTCGGCGTCGTTCAGGATCGTGACGGGCTGTCCCAGCCGGTCGCCGAGCAGTCCGCGGGCGTCCAGGTCGATCCAGCCCTTGTCGACATTGGCCGCGGTACGCGTGTGCCCCCCGGTGACGACGCCGGGGAAGGTGATGCCGATCGGCCCCGACCAGTCGAAGTGGCCGACCACCTCGGCCACGCACCCCGCCACGTCATCGGGCGTCGCCGGGTGCGGCGTCAGTACTTTGTGGCGCTCCTGCGCCAGGTCCCCGCGGTCCAGGTCCACGGGAGCACCCTTGATCCCGGATCCGCCGATGTCCACGCCGAAGATCTGCATGCGGTCCACGGTACGGGCAGCCGACCCGGCGCACTCCCCGGAACGCGAGGACGCGTCCGCCGAAGGAGGGGTGCGCCGGGGCCCCACTTCTCGGAAGGGGCCCTGCTCGGAAGGGGCACTGCTTCCCGATGAATGCGGCGAGTGCGGCGACTACTTCCCGGAGAGTGCGGCGGCCTCGGCGCGCAGGTCTCGGCGGAGCTCCTTGGGCAGCGAGAACGTGATCGACTCCTCGGCCGCCTTCACGATCTCCACGTCCTCGAAGCCGCGCGCGGACAGCCACTCCAGGACCCCGTCGACCAGCACCTCGGGCACGGACGCGCCGGACGTGACGCCGACCGTGGAGACACCGTCCAGCCACGCCTCGTCGATCTCGTCGGCGAAGTCGACCAGGTGGGCGTCGTTCGCCCCGGCGCCGAGGGCGACCTCGACCAGGCGGACCGAGTTGGAGGAATTCTTGGAGCCGACGACGATCACGAGGTCGGCGTCCTCGCCCATCTGCTTCACGGCGATCTGGCGGTTCTGCGTGGCGTAGCAGATGTCGTCGCTGGGCGGCGAGATCAGGAGCGGGAACTTCTCCTTGAGCGCGCCGACCGTCTCCATCGTCTCGTCGACGGAGAGCGTCGTCTGGGAGAGCCAGACGACCTTCGACGGGTCGCGGACCTCGACACCGGCGACGTCCTCGGGGCCGTCGACCAGCGTGATGTGGTCGGGGGCCTCGCCGGAGGTGCCGATGACCTCCTCGTGGCCCTCGTGGCCGATGAGAAGGATGTCGAAGTCCTCCTGCGCGAAGCGGACCGCTTCCTTGTGGACCTTGGTGACCAGGGGGCAGGTCGCGTCGATCGTGGCGAGCTTCCGCTCGGCCGCCTCCTGGTGCACGGTCGGTGCGACGCCGTGCGCGGAGAACATCACGATCGAGCCCTCGGGGACCTCCGCCGTCTCCTCGACGAAGATCGCGCCCTTCTTCTCCAGGGTCTGCACGACGTACTTGTTGTGGACGATCTCGTGGCGCACGTACACCGGGGAGCCGTACTGCTCCAGGGCTTTCTCCACGGCGATCACGGCACGGTCCACGCCCGCGCAGTAGCCACGGGGAGCGGCGAGCAGGACGCGGCGAGGTGTCGTAGCAGTCATGCGCCCCATCGTAAGGCCGCGCCGGACGCGCGAAAGATCGGCACTGTCGCAAAACTGATGCGTACGCGGACATACGCGGACAACGGAGGGCTCATGTCGGAGACCGGCGGCAGCGGCGACAGCGGCAGTGGTGACGGCGACGGTGCCGGTGGGGTCACGGGGACGCGGGGCCCGGCGGGGGCGCACCAGGAGGGCGGCAGGCTGCGGCGGACGCTCGGCTTCCGGGACCTGGTGGTCTACGGGCTCCTCTTCATCGCGCCGATGGCTCCCGTCGGGGTGTTCGGCACGCTCGACGCGAAGTCGGACGGCGCGGTCGCGCTGGTCTACGTCGCGGCGACCGTGGTGATGGCGTTCACTGCGTTCAGCTACGCCCAGATGGTGCGGGTCGCACCGCTGGCGGGCTCGGTCTTCGCGTACGCGCGCAAGGCGCTCGGGGAGGGGCCGGGGTTCATCGCCGGGTGGATGGCGATGCTCGACTACCTGCTGATCCCGGCGGTCGCCTATCTCTTCTCGGGGATCGCGCTGAACTCGCTGGTCCCGTCGGTCTCGCGGTGGGTGTGGACGGCGCTCGCGGTCGTCGTCACCACGTTGCTCAACCTATGGGGCGTACGGGCCGCAGCCCGGGTCGGCTTCGCGGTGCTGGCGATGGAGATCGTGGTGCTGCTGGTGTTCCTGGTGTCGGCGGTGGTGGTCCTCGTGCGGGACGGGGCGCAGCGCGGCTGGCTGACCCCGCTCACCGGGGATTCCGCCTTCTCCATGTCGGCGGTGGTGGGGGCGGTCTCGGTGGCCGTGCTGTCCTATCTGGGCTTCGACGCGATCGCCTCGTTCGCGGAGGAGGTGACGGGGGGTTCGGAGAAGGTGGCGCGGGCGGTGCTCTTCTGCCTGGTGCTCGCGGGCACGCTGTTCGTGGCGCAGGCGTATCTGGCGGCGCTGCTGGAGCCGATGACGTCGGCGGAGCTGGCCGCCGATCCGGCCGCGCAGGGGTCGGCGTTCTACGACACGGTGGACGCGGCGGTCGGGAGCTGGCTGCACGACCTGGTGGCGGTCAGCAAGGCGATCGGCGCGGCCTTCGCGGCACTGGCCGGGCAGGCGGCGGCGGGGCGGCTGCTCTTCGCGATGGCCAGGGAACGGCGGCTGCCCCGGGTGCTCGCCGGGGTCGATCCGGCGTCGGGGGTGCCGCGGTCCGCGATTCTGCTGGCGGCGACGGTGACGCTGGTCGCCGCGGTGTGGGCGGCCCGGCGGGACGACGGTCTCGACCATCTGGTGTCGGTCGTCGACATCGGCGCCCTGACGGCGTTCGTGCTGCTGCACGCGTCGGTGGTCGGCTGGTTCGCCGTGCGCCGGATGGAGGGGCCGCCGAGCTGGTGGCGGCACGTGCTGGTGCCGGTGGTGGGCGCGGGGGTGCTGATCGCGGTCATCGTGGAGGCTACGGCGAGCGCGCAGGTGGTGGGGGTGTGCTGGTTCGGGGTGGGGCTGGTGGTGCTGGCGGCGCAGTGGGGACGCCGGACGGCCTGAGCGCCCGTCGCGCGACCGCGGCGGCCGAGGAACACCCGGCAGGTCCGGGAACGGGACCGGCCCCGGAACGGGGACGTCGAACGGGGCGCCGGGCCGGGCCGGAAGCGGGGCGCGGCGGCCGTCGTCGCAGCCGCCCGATTGTCGGTGGGGGCGGATACGCTCGCCGCATGGCTCTCCAAACGTCCTCGGAAGCTCCGCTGCCCGTCGGTGAAGTGTCGCGGCTCATCGGCGGCTGGATCGACCGGCTCGGGGCGGTCTGGGTGGAGGGGCAGATCACCCAGCTGTCGCGCCGGCCGGGTGCCGGGGTGGTGTTCCTGACGCTGCGCGACCCGTCGCAGGACATCTCGGTGGGGGTGACGTGCTTCCGCCAGGTCTTCGACCGGATCGCCGACGTGGTGACGGAGGGCGCGCGGGTCGTCGTCCTCGCCAAGCCCGAGTGGTACGCGCCGCGCGGCCAGCTGTCCCTGCGGGCCACGGAGATCCGGCCGGTCGGCATCGGCGAGCTGCTGGTCCGGCTCGAACAGCTGAAGAAGTCGCTGGCCTCGGAGGGGCTCTTCGCGCCGGGCCGGAAGAAGCCGCTGCCGTTCCTGCCGCAGCTGATCGGCCTGGTCTGCGGACGGGCGTCGGCCGCCGAGCGCGATGTCCTGGAGAACGCCCGGCGGCGGTGGCCCGCGGTCCGCTTCGAGGTGCGCAACACGGCGGTGCAGGGTGTCCACGCGGTGAACCAGGTGGTCCAGGCGGTGAAGGAGCTGGACGACCTCCCGGCCGTCGACGTGATCGTCGTGGCGCGGGGCGGCGGCAGCGTGGAGGACCTGCTGCCGTTCTCGGACGAGCAGCTGATCCGGACGGTCGCCGCGTGCCGTACGCCGGTGGTGTCGGCGATCGGCCACGAGCCCGACTCCCCGCTGCTCGACCTGGTCGCCGACCTGCGCGCCTCCACCCCGACGGACGCGGCCAAGAAGATCGTGCCCGACGTGGGCGAGGAGCTGGACCGGGTGCGGCAGCTGCGCGACCGTGCGCTGCGGGCGGTACGGGGGCTGCTGGACCGGGAGGAGCGCGGCCTGGCGCACGCCCTGGCCCGGCCGTCGATGGAGCGCCCCCATCGGATGGTGGACGAGCGCGCCGCGGAGGTCGACGCGCTGACCGGCCGGAGCAGACGGGTGCTGGGACATCTGCTGGACCGGGCCGACTCGGAGCTCGCGCACACCCTGGCCCGGGTCGTCGCGCTGTCCCCGGCGGCGACGCTGGAGCGCGGGTACGCGGTGCTGCAACGGGCCGACGGCCAGGTCGTGCGCTCCCCCGAGGACGCGGGGAAGCCGGGCGACGTGCTGCGGGCCCGGGTGTCGGGGGGCGAGTTCGCCGTGCGGGTCGACGAGTGAGCGGGCCCGGCGCGGGTGCGCACGGGTCCGGGGCCGCGCCCACACGCGCGGCCGGAAGCAGGGACGTACGAGGTCACGGGCCCCTGGCGGGCCGGAGAACAGGGTGGAACGCATGACGGACAAAGCGACCGCAACGGCGGAGGCGGCGGACACGCTCGGCTACGAGCAGGCCCGCGACGAGCTGATCGAGGTGGTGCGCCGCCTGGAGGCGGGCGGCACGACGCTGGAGGAGTCCCTCGCGCTGTGGGAGCGGGGCGAGGAGCTGGCGAAGGTGTGCCGGCACTGGCTGGAGGGCGCGCGCGCCCGGCTGGACGAGGCACTGGCGGGACCGGCCGCCCCCGAGGGCGACGGCGCGGCGGACACCGACTGAGCCGGACGGAAACGAACCGGACGGAAACGAACGGGACGGAAAAGAACGGGACGGAAACGAGCCGGACAGAAACAGGGCGAGCGGAAACGAGCAGGTCGAACGGGACGCGAGCGGGCCGGGAACGGCCCGGGAGCGAGGAGGGCGGGACGGGCGGGTCGGCACATGTGCTGTGCAAAGGATCACTCCACCCCCGCTTTAGTTGAAAGTTAACCTACTTCTCCCGTACGGTGTTCCACGTTGCTCGATCCCGTGTACGCCCGGAAGGTAATACGCCCGATGTCCCTCGCCCTTGACCCCGCCGCCCAGGACCTCCTCTTCCGTGAGGCCCGCACCGCCAACACCTTCACCGACGAGCCCGTCAGCGACGAGCAGGTCCAGGCGATCTACGACCTGGTCAAGTACGGCCCCACCGCCTTCAACCAGTCGCCGCTGCGCGTCGTCCTGGTCCGTTCCGACGAGGCCCGCGCCCGCCTGGTGAAGCACATGGCCGAGGGCAACCAGCCGAAGACCTCGACCGCCCCGCTGGTCGCGATCCTCGCCACCGACAACGAGTTCCACGAGGAGCTCCCGGCGCTGCTGCCGCACTTCCCGCAGGCCAAGGACGCGTTCTTCTCCGAGCGCCCGGTCCGCGAGTCGGCCGCCACGCTGAACGGTGCGCTGCAGGCCGCGTACTTCATCATCGGCATCCGCGCCGCCGGCCTGGCCGCGGGCCCGATGACCGGTTACGACGCCGCGGGCATCGAGAAGGAGTTCCTGGACGGCGACCACAACGTGCTGATGGTCGTCAACATCGGCAAGCCCGGCGAGGACGCCTGGTTCCCGCGCCTGCCGCGCCTCTCCTACGACGAGGTCGTCACGACCGTCTGACCGTCGCCGCGCACACGGGGAAGGCCCCGGAATCCGCCGAGGATTCCGGGGCCTTCCCCGTACGTGTCCATACGCGTCCGCACGCGCCCGCGCGGGTCAGGACTCCTTGAGCGCCGCGGCCATCTCCGCCAGCCGCTCCGTCGAGGCGGAGCCCGTGACGACCGTGGTCGAGCCCTTGTCGAGGCGCACGAGGGCGTCGTACTTGTCGCCCTTCCAGTGCTGCCAGTCCTCGCCCGCGACCTGTCGCGTACGGCCGGTGTCCCGGGCGTCCTGACTGACCTCGGTGACGTACTTCTTCGCCGGGGAGGTGGACTGCTCCACCGCGACGTACTTGCCGTCCGGGTCGAGGAAGCCCAGGTGCCAGCTGTTGCCCTGCACGCGGCTGTAGCTGACCGAGGTGGGCTTCCAATCCCCGGCCAGTCCGTCCGGGGCCACCACGGGGTACGGCGCGGCGCGGCGCGCCGTCAGAAGCTCCACCCGGTAGTCGATCGCCTTGACCGGGTTGGCGTTCTCGTCGTGCGGAATGAAGATGTAAGCACTCCCCGCGACGGCGGAGATGACCGCCATCGACAGGAACATGTCCCGCACCGTCTGCTTGCCTCGCTTGCTAGCCACGGGTCCATGGTCGCATCAGGCCCGGCGGGCCCGACCCCGGGGGCAGCCCGCTCATAAGTGACCCGGTCTGCTCATTTTGTCGACCTGACGATAGAGTCACAGCACCCTCTTCCGGTCGTCGTCGTACAGAAAGGTGCGCTCCGATGTCCGAGCATCATCTGCCGTCTCAGCTCGAGGTCTCCCCGGAGGCCCCCGACCGCAACCTCGCCCTGGAGCTGGTCCGGGTCACCGAGGCCGCCGCCATGGCGGCCGGGCGCTGGGTGGGCCGCGGCGACAAGATCGGCGCCGACGGCGCCGCCGTGAAGGCCATGCGGACCCTCGTCTCCACCGTCTCGATGAACGGCGTCGTCGTCATCGGGGAGGGCGAGAAGGACGAGGCGCCCATGCTGTTCAACGGCGAGCGCGTCGGTGACGGCACCGGCCCCGAGGTCGACATCGCCGTGGACCCGATCGACGGCACGACCCTGAACGCCAAGGGCATGCCGAACGCCATCGCCGTGCTGGCCGCCGCCGACCGCGGCGCCATGTTCGACCCGTCCGCCGTCTTCTACATGGACAAGTTGGTCACCGGCCCCGAGGCCGCCGACTTCGTCGACATCAACGCACCCGTCTCGGTGAACATCCGCCGTGTCGCGAGGGCGAAGAACTCCGCCCCCGAGGACGTCACCGTCGTCGTGCTCGACCGCCCCCGCCACGAGGGCATCGTCAAGGAGATCCGGGAGACCGGCGCCCGGATCAAGTTCATCTCCGACGGCGACGTCGCTGGTTCCATCATGGCCGCCCGCGAGGGCACCGGCGTCGACCTGCTGATGGGCGTCGGCGGCACCCCCGAGGGCATCATCTCGGCCTGCGCCATAAAGTGCCTCGGCGGCGTCATCCAGGGCAAGCTCTGGCCCAAGGACGAGGCCGAGCGGCAGCGCGCCCTGGACGCCGGGCACGACCTGGACCGGGTGCTGTCCACCGACGACCTGGTCAGCGGCGACAACGTGTTCTTCGTCGCAACCGGCATCACGGACGGCGAGCTGATGCGCGGCGTGCGGTACCGCGCGGAGACGGCGACCACCGAGTCGATCGTCATGCGGTCCAAGTCCGGCACCATCCGGAAGATCGACTCCACGCACCGGCTGTCGAAGCTGCGCGCCTACAGCGCGATCGACTTCGACCGCGCGAAGTAGCCACCACCGCGCCGAGGCCGGCTCCGGAGTCCTGGAGCCCTGGAGCCACGGGACCGCGAGCCCCGGACCCCTCATGGGTCACGGGAGCCGCACGGGCCACGGCGGAAGAAACGCGAAGAGGCGCCCCCCTGTGCGGTGGGGGCGCCTCTTCGCGTTGTCCGGCCCACGTCGTCCGGCCCACGTCGTCCGGCTCGCACTGTCCGGCTCGCACTGTCCGGCCCGATCCGCCCGGCCCGCGTCGTCCGGCCCGATCCGCTCGGCCCGGTCAGCCCGCCGCGGCGATGCGGTCCGCCGCGGCGGAGGACGCGGACGAGGCCTTGAGCTCCATCTCACGCCGTCTGCGGCGGGCGAGCACCACTCGGCGCTCGGCGGCGGTGAGCCCGCCCCACACCCCGTACGGCTCCGGCTGTATGAGCGCGTGCTCCTGGCACTCGATCATCACGGGGCAACGAGCGCAGAGGCGCTTCGCCGACTCCTCGCGCGCGAGTCTGGCAGCAGTCGGCTCCTTCGACGGGGCAAAGAACAGCCCGGCCTCGTCCCGGCGGCACACCGCCTCCGAATGCCAGGGGCCGGCCTGGTCCTCCCGCGCGGGGGTGCGCTGGGGAGGAACGGCGGCGACCTGCAGGGGCTGATGCGGCAGTTGCAGCACGGTCTACTCCTGACGACTTCGCGAGCGGGAGACGATGCAGCTTCCCCTACCCGCTGTGCGCGCGCCTATGCACTGAGTGGCTCTTCGTCCGGGTCCGCCAAATCATGCCCGCGCGGCATTTTGGCTTGTTCTCGAAGGAGTTCGAAGCAGTTCGAATGCGCTCCGGAAAAGCCGGGAGAACCGGGAGTGAACCGGAAATGCCCGGAGCGTCTCGGAGAATTCCGGAACAGTCCGGATGGCTTCGGACGACTTCGGAGCACCCGGGAGAAGTACGACAAGGGCCGAAAGGTTCGGCGCGGGCGGGTCCGCCGGAATCCGGGTACGGCGAACCCTGCCCCCATCGGGGACGTATCGCCTGGTGGGCCGCCTGTCAGCCGAAGTGCTTGCGCAGCCGGTCGTGAAGGTCCGCAATGAACTTTCCGCGCTTGGGCCTCGCCTCGACACTGCCGAAAACCGAATAGCCGTTGACGACGACCACCGGCGCTTCCGGATCCGCGGATTCCAGTGTGGTGACTTCGAAACTGCCGAAGACACCCGTGCCGCTGCCGCGCAGCGAGATGTTCTCGGGAACCCTGATATCGACACTCCCGAAGACGGAAGTGGCGTTGATGACCGTGAGTCTCTGGCCGAAAAGAGCCTCGGTCAGATCGATCTCCACACTGCCGAAGAGCGCGAAGGCATTCGTGCGGCTGCCGACCCGCCAACGCCCCTTGCGGGTGGACCCGCTGAAGATCGCCACCATGTTGTCGACCGGACCCGCGGGGTCGCCGTGGGCGGGCACGCCCGCGGTGGCCGGGCGGGCGGCGGTCGAGGCGGCGGGCAGGTCCCGCACCAGCGGTTCGAGCTCACCGACGGTCTTGGCGCGGTAGACCGCGTCGACCCGCTCGGAGTGTTCCTCGGCGGTGAGCCGGCCCTCGGCCATGGCTTCCCGCAGGATGTCCGCGATCCGGTCCCGGTCCGCGTCGGAGGCGCGGATACCGGCCGGCTCCGCGGGGGCTACGGGCTGCTGGGGGTGCTTTTCGAGGTCCACCGACCCAGCGTACCGAAACGCGATAGATCGCGACTACCCCCGCGGACCCTGTCGTGTCGCCCCGCACGCACCCTCAGCACCTCCTCGCACACCCCGACCGCGCCCCATCGCGCCTCCTCCTCGCACACCCCGACCGCGCCCCGCCGCCCCTCCCCCTCGCACACCCCGCCGTACCACGGACCCGTCCCGGAAGGGTGGAACTGAGCCTTACCTCACAGCTTCGGCACCCGTGCGGCGTTCTACCCTGGTGGATGCGCTGCCCAAGGGAGGTCAGCCGCCGTCTGCCGAGTGAGGAATGGCCGTAATGCCAGAGTTTGCGTACTCCGATCTGCTCCCCCTGGGCGAGGACACCACGCCGTACCGCCTGGTGACCTCCGAGGGCGTCTCCACCTTCGAGGCCGACGGTCGTACGTTCCTCAAGGTCGCCCCGGAGGCACTGCGCACCCTGGCCGCCGAGGCCATGCACGACATCTCGCACTACCTGCGCCCCGCCCACCTGGCGCAGCTGCGGCGGATCGTGGACGACCCCGAGGCGTCGTCCAACGACAAGTTCGTCGCGCTCGACCTGCTGAAGAACGCGAACATCGCCGCGGCCGGCGTGCTGCCGATGTGCCAGGACACCGGCACCGCGATCGTCATGGGCAAGCGCGGGCAGAACGTGCTCACCGAGGGCGGTGACGAGGAGGCCCTGTCGCGCGGCATCTTCGACGCGTACACCGAGCTGAACCTCCGCTACTCGCAGATGGCCCCGCTCACCATGTGGGAGGAGAAGAACACCGGCTCGAACCTCCCGGCGCAGATCGAGCTGTACGCGACCGACGGCGGCGCGTACAAGTTCCTCTTCATGGCGAAGGGCGGCGGCTCGGCCAACAAGTCGTTCCTGTTCCAGGAGACGAAGGCCGTGCTGAACGAGGCCTCCATGATGAAGTTCCTGGAGGAGAAGATCCGTTCGCTGGGCACGGCCGCCTGTCCGCCGTACCACCTGGCGATCGTCGTCGGCGGCACGTCGGCCGAGTTCGCGCTCAAGACCGCCAAGTACGCCTCCGCGCACTACCTGGACGAGCTGCCCGCCGAGGGCTCCCCCACCGGTCACGGCTTCCGGGACAAGGAGCTGGAGGAGAAGGTCTTCGAGCTGACGCAGAAGATCGGCATCGGCGCCCAGTTCGGCGGCAAGTACTTCTGCCACGACGTGCGGGTCGTCCGTCTTCCCCGGCACGGCGCCTCGCTGCCCGTCGCGATCGCGGTGTCCTGCTCGGCGGACCGCCAGGCCGTCGCGAAGATCACCGCCGAGGGCGTCTTCCTGGAGCAGCTGGAGAAGGACCCGGCGCGCTTCCTGCCCGACACCACCGACGAGCACCTCGACGAGTCGGGCGACGTCGTGAAGATCGACCTCAACCGGCCGATGGACGAGGTGCTGGCCGAGCTGACCAAGTACCCGGTCAAGACCCGGCTCTCGCTGACCGGCCCGCTGGTCGTGGCGCGCGACATCGCGCACGCCAAGATCAAGGAGCGGCTGGACGCGGGCGAGGAGATGCCGCAGTACCTGAAGGACCACCCGGTCTACTACGCGGGCCCGGCGAAGACGCCCGAGGGGTACGCCTCCGGCTCCTTCGGCCCGACGACGGCCGGCCGCATGGACAGCTACGTCGAGCAGTTCCAGGCGGCGGGCGGCTCCAAGGTGATGCTCGCCAAGGGCAACCGCTCCAAGCAGGTCACCGACGCGTGCGACGCGCACGGCGGCTTCTACCTCGGCTCGATCGGCGGCCCGGCCGCGCGCCTGGCGCAGGACTGCATCAAGAAGGTCGAGGTCGTCGAGTACGAGGAGCTCGGCATGGAGGCGGTCTGGCGGATCGAGGTCGAGGACTTCCCCGCGTTCATCGTCGTCGACGACAAGGGCAACGACTTCTTCACCGAGCCCGCCCCGGCGCCGACGTTCACCAGCATTCCGGTACGGGGCCCCGGCCTCGCCTGACGCACCGGCACATCGCGCCCGCGGGGGCGTACCGGCGGCACGACCGCCCGGTACGCCCCCGCGGGCCCGTTCCCCGGCCTCCCCCGACGGGGCACGGGCCGTCCGGTCCCGGTGTCCCCGGGGCTCACTCCTCCAGCAGGCCCGACGTCGCGACCAGGTAGCCGAGCTGGGCCCGGCCGTTGCTGCCCAACTGCTCGGAGACCTTCCGCACGTGCTCGGCGACGCTGCGGCGGCTCATGCCGAGCCGGCGGGCGATCGACTCGTCCGTCTCACCGCCCACGACCGCCTGCAGGATGGTCCGTTGCAGGTCCGACGTGACCATCGGGGTGCGCAGCGGCACCCGTTCCGGGCGGACCGGGACCGAACGGGCCCATGCCTCGTCGAAGTGCCGGGCCAGGAAGCGGACCAGGGAGGGGTGCTGGATGCGCAGGGCGCTGTGCGGCTCGTCGGAGAACGGGATGAAGGCGAGGTCCCGGTCGAAGACGATGATCCGGTCGACGACCTCGGGGAGCGTCCTGACCTCGGCGCCCTCGGTCGTCACCCGTTCTATGTAGGCGAGCGTCACCCGGTCCGAGCGGACGGTGTGCTGATAGATGGTCCGCTGCCGGATGCCTCGGCGCAGGTTGTGCAGGTCCCGGGGCAGCGCCTCCTCCAGCGCGTGCGTGGGACGCCCGCCGCCCGGGTGGGCGGTGCGGACCTCCTCGCGGCAGCCGGCGACGCCCGCGTCGAGCGCCTTGCCGATGACGGCCTCGCCGGAGAGCCGGGTGAGGGCGGGTTGTTCGAGCCGGTGCAGATCGACGTACAGGTCCTCGAACGCGGCCAGGACGGCGCGGGTCGAACGGAGCGTCCGGCGCTTGCGGGCGATCGCCTCCTCGATGGACCCGAGCGCGTCGAAGGAGGCGGTCTCCGGCGGTACGGGGATGAGGCGTCCCGGGGCGTCGCGGTCCTCCACCATCAGATGCAGGGCGCTCAGGCAACCGGGCACCTCGCCCTCCGGAAGGCTGCCCTCCGTGAGCGCGCGCCGGTAGACCGCGAGGGCCGTGGCGCACGCGTGGTCCGGTGACGATTCGCGGCAATCACACGCCCGTGGGCCGGAATAATCGTCCTTCACAACCATGCAGATTACATTCGTGCACTCGGCACGCCGTGGGTGAACGCGGTCGCTCGGTGACGATGGGCCGGTGACGCACGACATCGAACAGGCGAACGACCGGTCGGGCCGTGCCCCGGGTTCCGGGCCGGGTGACGCGGCACGCGGGGAGCGCCGTTACCGGTTCCTCGTCGCCGGGTACGCGCTGTCCTCGTACGGCACCTTCCTGAACATGGTGGCGCTCAACCTGTTCGTCTACGAGACGACGGGCCGGGCGCTGGCGATGGGTCTGTTCATGACCGTGCGGCTGGCGTCCGGCTTCGTCGCCGGGCTGGTCGCCGGCGGTCTCCTCGCCCGGTTCGCCGCCAAGGCCGTCATGCTGTGGACGAACGTGGCGCAGGCCGCGGTGATGCTGCTGCTGGTCCTCGCGCCGCAGGGGGCGCGGACGGCCGCGCTGATGTCCGTCTCCGTGGTGGTCGGCGGCTGCGGGACGCTGTTCATGGTGGCGCTGCGCAGCTCCGTTCCCGAGATGGTCGGCGAGGACCGGAGGTCCTGGGCCAACTCCCTCTCCATCACGGGCCGTTCCCTGGCGATGGTGGCCGGTTTCGCCTCGGCGGGCGTGGTGGTCTCGCTCGTCGGGTACACCGCCGCGTTCGTGGTGGACATGGCCACCTTCGTGGTCTGCGCCGTGACGGTGGCGCTGCTGCCGATCGCGGGCGGGGGGACGGGGAAGGCCGCGGGCGGGATCCCGGGGGCGAAGGACGGGAAGGCGGTACGGGAGGGGCGGCGGTGGCGGATGCCCGGCGCGTTCCTCGCGACGGCCGCCGTGCCCGGTCTGGGACTGATGGTGGTGCTGCGGAGCGTGGACGCCCTCGGCTCCTCCTCCCACAACGCCGCGCTGCCGGTCCACTCGGCCGCGCTCGACGCCGCGCGTCCCGCCGTGTTCGTCAGCGCGTTCTGGTGTCTGTGGGCGCTGGGCAACGTCGTCGCGCAGCAGGTGATCCAGCGGTACGCCGTGCGCACCGGGCGGTCGGTGGGCGCGGCGGGGTTCGGGTACGGCACGTGTCTGATGTCCGGGGCGTTCATCCTGGCGTTCGCCGGGTTCCCGATGGCGGCGACCGCCGTGGTCGCACTGGTGGCCGGAGCGGCCGACGGGCTCACCGAGGTCTCGTACACCTCCCATCTGCAGACGCTCTCCCCCGATCTGCGCGGCCATGCCTTCGGGCTCTCCGCGACCGTGGAGAACCTCGGTTTCGGCGTCGGCATGATCCTGGTCTCGGCGGCGCTGGAGGGTCACCGCCCGCTGACCGTCGTCGCCTGGTCGCACGGGGCGGCCGTCGTGGTCGCCGTGGTGTTCCTGATCAGGATCTCGGCCCTGCGGAAGCGGTCCGCCGCACCGGACGCTCCTGACACATCGGACACCTCCCGCGCACCGGACGCACAGGACACGTCGGAGCGGTCCGTCGCCGAGCGTGACGAGCAGAACCGATGAGCCGTCACGTCCGACGAAATCAAGCCAATCTTGAGCTCCTCGGCTCCGGGGCCCGTCCGCCCGGCCCCGGAGCCCGCCCTCGCCCCGCCGGAACCCTTCCGCGCGGGACACCGCCCGCCCGGTGCCCGTCACCCCGGCCCGGCGCCCGTCCCCGCGGTTCCGGGGCCGGGTGCGGTCGTGCCCGGTCCGCGGTCCGGCACCGCCGCTTTCACGCAGCGGGCGGCGGGCCGGGCTTGCGTCCCCCCGGGCCGCTGCGGTGAGTTGTCGAACGTTCCTGAAGCACTCCGTCGGCCCGGCGGCCGGCGCCCCGCGCCGGGAGCCGGGGGACCCGTCCCGGCCGGACTCCCCGGTCGGCCTCCCCGGCCGGTCGCCGCACCGCACCGCACCGCACCGCACACGCCGCAACGGGCCGGGCCGCCCGCTGCGGGTCCCTCCACCCTCACCCTCGAATCACCGGAAAGGCGGACGCCGAATGACGCCGCTTCCCCACCGCAGCCACACCGATGACCTGCTGTCCTTCATCAGCGCCAGTCCTTCCCCGTACCACGTGGTGGCGAGCGTCGCCCAGCGCCTGGAGAAGGCCGGTTTCCGCGAGTTGCGCGGCACGGACGACTGGACGGGAACGACGGGCGGCAGTTTCGTCGCCCTCGGCGGTGCGCTGATCGCCTGGTACGTCCCCGAGGGCGCCCCGGCCCACACCCCCTTCCGGATCGTCGGCACCCACACCGACTCCCCGAACCTGCGGGTCAAGCCCTCCCCCGACACCTCCACCGCGGGCTGGCGGCAGATCGGCGTGGAGATCTACGGCGGCGTTCCGCTGAACACCTGGCTGGACCGCGACCTGGGCGTCTCCGGGCGGCTCGCGCTGCGCGGCCCCGACGGCACGGCCGACTCCCGGCTGGTGCAGATCGACGAACCGCTGCTGCGGGTGCCCCAGCTGGCGATCCACCTGGACCGCACGGTCAACGAGGGGCTCGCACTCGACCGGCAGCGCCACCTGGCCCCGGTGTGGGCGCTCGGGGAGCGCGCGGAGGGCGCCCTGCTGCGCCGGATCGCGGAGGCGGCCGAGGTCGAACCGGAGCGGGTGATCGGCTGGGACCTGATGCTCCACGACGTCCAGCCGCCCGGATACCTGGGTGCGGACCGGGAGTTCGTGGTGTCGTCGCGGCTGGACAACCTGGTGTCCGTGCACGCGGGCGTCGCCGCCCTGGTGGCCGCCGCGACCGCGGCCGACGAACCCGCGTACGTGCCCGTCCTGGCCGCCTTCGACCACGAGGAGGTCGGCAGCGGCTCGGAGACCGGGGCGCAGAGCCCGCTGCTGGAGCGGGTGCTCAACCGCTCGGTCCTCGCGCGCGGCGGCGGTGCGGAGGACTGGTCGCGCGCCCTGTCCGGCGCCTTCTGCGTCTCCGCCGACATGGCCCACGCGGTGCACCCCAACTACGCGGAGCGGCACGACCCGGACCACCGTCCGCTGCCGAACGGCGGCCCCGCCGTCAAGGTCAACGTCAACCAGCGGTACGCCACCGACAGCACCGGCGTCGCGGTGTTCGCGTCGGCCTGCGAGCGGGCGGGCGTGCCGTGGCAGCCGTTCGTCTCCAACAACGCGATGCCGTGCGGCACGTCGATCGGTCCGCTCACCGCGGCCCGGCTGGGCGTGGCGACGGTCGACGTGGGGGTGCCCGGGCTGTCCATGCACTCGGCGCGCGAGCTGTGCGGGGCGGCCGACCCCGGTCATCTGGGCGCCGCGCTGGGCGCGTTCATGACGACCGGCTGAGAGCCCGTCCGGGGCGTCCCGGACACCGCCGGGGGCGGGACGGCTGCTGCCGTTCCGCCCCCGGGGCGTTCACCGGGCGGACCGGTCGCCGGTCACGCGAACCGCTGCTGCGCGCCGCCGTCGCAGCTCTGCAGCCTCAGCGGTTCCTTCGCCCCCGCCAGCGTCAGGCACAGCCCGGTCGAGGCCGCCGGGCGCAGGGTTCCCGACTGCCGCACGAACTGCTGGTTGGCCGCGCCCGAGCAGTTGTACAGGATGGCCGTGACGCCCGCCTCGTAGTCGGCGCCCGGCACGTCGAGGCAGCGGTCGTGGCTCAGCGCCGTGCGGAGGGTCTTCGTGCCGGAGTCGTACCACCAGCCCTGGTTGCGGCCGCCGTGGCAGTCCCAGCCGCCGACCTTCGTGTCGTTGCGGGTCACCGAGCCGGGGGCGTCCACGCAGGTGCCCGTGGCCTCGTTCCTCAGGGGCTCGAAGAGGTCGTCCCACGCCCCGGCCCGCAGGACCGGCTTCCCGGTGCTCGCCGGGTCGGCGCAGCTCGCCTCGCGCAGGTTCGAGTTGTAGACCTGGGTCAGGCAGGACGCGAAGGCGCCGTGGCCGGCCGCGTTGGGGTGGTAGGACTGCCGCAGCGAGTTGGAGTCCGGCGGGAAGTGCCCGAGGTCGATGTAGAGGCCGCGGGCCCAGGTGGACTCGCTGCAGACCTCGTGGCCGTGGAAGAGCCGCGAGTTGTCGAGGTAGACGGCTCCGGTGTCCGCGGCGACCTTGCGCATGCCGCGCTCGAAGGCGGGCACCGCGACGTTGCGGCCCCAGGCGGCGTCGGAGTCGTAACCGGCGCAGCCGCCGGGAAGCTTCCCGGGGAAGTTCGGGTTGTCGTAGAAGTCCGGGCCGATGGGGCTCGGGTAGCCCATGACGACGAGCTTGTAGTCGCCGTCGGCGTAGCCGGCCCCCGACATGACGGTCCTCAGATCGCGCACCGTCCTCTCGACCTTGGGGACGAGCCCGTCGACGCGCGCCTGCCAGCCGCCCTCGTACTTGGGCTGGCAGGTGCCCTGGGAGAGCACCCAGCGCGTGACGCAGTCCGTCATGACCGGACCGAACTGGAGGTCGTCGTTGGCACCCGCCACCAGCACGATCATCTTGATGCGGGTGTTGCGCGCCTTGATGGCGAGGTTGTCGCTCTGCACCAGCTCGTCGGCGTACTGCTTCGAGCCGCCGATCACGATGTTGCCGGTGTACGCGCCGGAGCAGGAGACGTTGTACGTGACGTCCGCCGGGATGCCGGTGCGGTGGATCGCGGAGTCGGGCGAGCGGTGGCACCAGTTGTCGGGGCCGTTGGTGCCCGACTCGTACGTGCCGACGCCCTCGCCGGATATCTCGCTGTCGCCGAGCGAGATCAGCCCCGTCTTGCGTTCGGCGAGCGGGCGCTCGGCCGGGTCGCCGTACAGCCGGGTGGCCTCCGCGGCGCGGATGGCCTCCAGTTCGGGCGACAGGGGGGTGGATGCGATAGGGGTGGTACCGGACCGTTCCGCCGCGCCTGACGGTCCTGCGGCGGCGACCGCGCCGCCGAGCGCCGCCGCCATGGCCGCGGCGGCCGCGACCGTACGACGAAGCCTGTGCCTCGTGCGCCTCATTGCGCCTCCCGGGTTGTGGTTACCCCCGGTATTTACTGGTCGGTAGCCATCTTGGGAATAGAAACAACAAGACAAGTGCTCAACTTTTTCAGGAGGTTGAACCCCATGGACGACTCACAGGGCGGCGCACCGGCCCCCGCGGACGGCGCGGAATTCCGCATCGAGCACGACTCGATGGGCGAGGTGAGGGTCCCGGCGAACGCCAGGTGGCGGGCCCAGACGCAGCGCGCCGTGGAGAACTTCCCGGTCTCCGGGCAGCGGCTGGAGCGGGCCCACATCGAGGCCCTGGCCAGGATCAAGGCCGCCGCCGCGAAGGTGAACGCCGAACTGGGGGTGCTCGACGCGGACATCGCCCTGGCGATCCAGGAGGCCGCCGGGGAGGTCGCCGAGGGGCGGTGGGACGACCACTTCCCGGTCGACGTCTTCCAGACCGGCTCGGGCACCTCGTCCAACATGAACACCAACGAGGTCGTGGCCACCCTCGCCACCGAGCGCCTGGGCCGCGAGGTGCACCCCAACGACCACGTCAACGCCTCGCAGTCGTCCAACGACGTCTTCCCCTCGTCCATCCACATCGCCGCGACCGCGGCCGTCACCGGCGACCTGATCCCGGCACTGGATCACCTGGCGTCCTCCCTCGAACGCAAGTCCGTCGAGTTCGCGACGGTGGTGAAGTCGGGGCGCACCCATCTGATGGACGCCACGCCCGTCACCCTCGGCCAGGAGTTCGGCGGCTACGCGGCGCAGGTCCGGTACGGCGTCGAACGGCTGCGCGCCTCCCTCCCCCGCCTCGCCGAGCTGCCACTGGGCGGCACGGCCGTCGGCACCGGCATCAACACGCCGCCCGGCTTCTCCGCCGCCGTCATCGCCGAGGTCGCCCGGGCCACCGGACTGCCGCTGACCGAGGCCCGCGACCACTTCGAGGCGCAGGGCGCGCGGGACGGCCTCGTCGAGACCTCGGGCCAGCTCCGCACCATCGCCGTCTCGCTCACCAAGATCTCCAACGACCTGCGCTGGATGGCGTCGGGGCCGCGCACCGGCCTGGCCGAGATCAGCCTCCCCGACCTCCAGCCGGGCTCGTCGATCATGCCGGGGAAGGTGAATCCGGTCGTCCCCGAGGCCGTGCTGATGGTCGCGGCCCAGGTCACCGGGAACGACACGACGGTCGCCGTCGCGGGCGCCGCGGGCAACTTCGAGCTGAACGTGATGCTCCCGGTCATCGCGAAGAACCTGCTGGAGTCGGTGCGGCTGCTGGCCAACGTCTCGCGGCTGCTCGCGGACCGCACGGTCGACGGGATCACCGCGCACGCCGAGCGGGCCAGGGAGTACGCCGAGTCCTCCCCGTCCGTCGTCACCCCGCTGAACAAGTACATCGGCTACGAGGAGGCCGCGAAGGTCGCCAAGCGGTCCCTCGCCGAGCGCCGCACGATCCGCGAGGTGGTGCTGGACTCGGGCTACGTCGAACGCGGCGACCTCACCGTGGAGCAGCTCGACGAGGCCCTGGACGTGCTGCGCATGACCCGTCCGTGACCCGCGCCGCAGCCGACGGGCACCGGGCACCGGGCACCCCGGGGCGTGTTCCGGAAGTCCGGTCCGTGACCCGCGCCGCAGCCGACGGGCGCCGGGCGCCCTAGGATCCGTCCATGACAGGTACGGGCAGCGGACAGACCGAGCACTGGGCACCGGGGGACCACATCCTCTGGCGCTACCGTCGCAACGGCCCGCCGCCCGCGCCGGGGCGGGCGGGTGCCCCGGCCCCGTTCCACATCTGCCGCCCGGTCACCGTCGTGCAGGACACCGACGAGCTGCTCGCCGTGTGGGTGGCGCCGGGGACCGAGTGCGTGAAGCCGGTGCTGGCGAACGGCACCGACGTGCACGCCGAGCCGCTCGCCACCCGCTACACCGCCCCGCGCACCACCGCCCGCACCAGCTGGCTCGGCAACGGCGTGCTGAAGCTCGCCCGGCCGGGCGAAC
This sequence comes from Streptomyces sp. NPDC006435, assembly GCF_040612315.1. NCBI lineage: Bacteria > Bacillati > Actinomycetota > Actinomycetes > Kitasatosporales > Streptomycetaceae > Streptomyces > Streptomyces sp. NPDC006435. The sequence continues at coordinate 117,003 of NZ_JBEXPY010000023.1, read as the reverse complement.
CCTGGTCGGTCTGGCTGTTCTGGGAACCCGCCTGGCGGTTCCGCAGCTGGTACGTGAACCTGGAGGAACCGCACACCCGGTGGGAGGGCGGCGTCGATTCCGAGGATCACTTTCTCGACATCTCCGTGTACCCGGACCGCAGCTGGGTGTGGCGCGACGAGGACGAGTTCGACATGGCCCGGCGGGCCGGTCTGATGACCCCCGGGGCCGCCCGTGACGTGCGGGCCGCGGGCCTCGCGGCCGTCGATGTGATCCGGGAGTGGGGCGCCCCGTTCCGGGACGGCTGGGAGGACTGGCGGCCCGATCCGCAGTGGCGCGTTCCGGTGCTTCCGGATGACTGGGACCGTACCCCCACGCGTATGCCGTCGTGAGACCCTTGATGCATCCCAGGGGGGCAAACGTAGGATCGTCCTCCGGAGGGCCGCTCCACCCCAACCGGGAGGTGCGGCGCAGCACCTGACCACAAGTCACCGCACGAGCACCGCGCACTGCATGAGCTGTATGAGCCGCATCAGTCGTATGAATCGTATGAGCCACTACGAGGGGGTGGAGACGTGCTCGTCGTTGCCCGCCCCGTCGCCAGAAACGTTGTCATCGGCCCATCCCGCAGGCATCCGGTTTCAGCCCCGTGTCCCGGGGCATCCGATGACAGCCGTTGTTATCGCCGCTCTTGCCGGGGCACAGTAACGCCTCACAAGGCGATTGCCTCATACAACCGGCCCGGACGGACGGAATCCCACGCGTGACGGAGCATCCCACCTCCCACGAAGGCCGGCAGCCTCTCGCCGCCCGGTCGCAGGAACGCACCCGGCCGCGGCAGCAGGACGCCGCTCCGGCCGCCTCCCCTGCCGCCGCGATCCCGGGGCCGACCGCTTCGCCCGGCCCCGCGGCGAGCACCGGCCCCGCCGGACTCGATCCCCAGGCCGCGGCCCGTCGCGAGGGCGACCGGCTGCGGTTCGTCGGCGCCGCCACCCGGCGGATCGCCCGGGGCATAGACCTGGACGAGATCGTGCTGGGCCTGTGCCGGGCCAGCGTGCCGACGTTCTCCGACGCCATACTGGTCTACCTCCGCGACCCGCTCCCGGTCGGCGACGAGCGGCCGGTCTCCCCCTTCGTGCTGCGGCTGCGCCGGTCCGACCGGCTGCGGCTGAACGAGGAGGGGGCGGCGGACAGCGCCTCGGAGATCGAGCGGCTGCGGCTGCCCGTCCTCGACCCGCACAACGACCTGGCGCCCGCGGCCGAGCTGTGCGAGGTCCGCTCCGGCGGCGCGCTGGCCGAGGTGCTGCGCGGGGTGCGCCCGGTCTTCGGGGACTCCGCGGCGGCCCGCGCCGCGCTGCCCGAGCTGCTCGGCGCCGACCGCACCGTGCCCACCGGGCACCGCGCGATCCTCGCCCCGCTGCGCGGACGGCGTCGGGTGATCGGCGCCGCCGTCTTCCTCCGCGGCACCGAGCGCCCGCCCTTCGAGGCCAACGACCTGCTGGTCGCGGCCCAGCTGGCGACGCACACCGCGCTCGGCATCGACAAGGCGGTGCTGTACGGGCGCGAGGCGTACATCGCCGACGAGCTCCAGCGCACCATGCTGCCCGACTCGCTGCCGCAGCCGACCGGGGTCCGGCTCGCCTCCCGCTACCTCCCGGCCGCCGAGACGGCCCGGGTCGGCGGCGACTGGTACGACGCGATCCCGCTGCCCGGCAGCAGGGTCGCCCTGGTCGTCGGCGACGTCATGGGCCACTCCATGACGTCCGCGGCGATCATGGGCCAGCTGCGCACCACCGCGCAGACCCTGGCCGGGCTCGACCTGCCGCCGCAGGAGGTGCTGCACCACCTCGACGAGCAGGCCCAGCGGCTGGGCAGCGACCGCATGGCGACCTGCATGTACGCGGTGTACGACCCGGTCGCGCACCGGATCACCGTCGCCAACGCCGGGCATCCGCCGCCCGTCCTGCTCCACCTGGGCGGCCGTGCGGAGGTGCTGCGGGTGCCGCCGGGCGCGCCGATCGGGGTCGGCGGGGTGGACTTCGAGGCGGTCGAGCTGGACGCGCCCGCGGGCGCCACGCTGCTGCTGTACACCGACGGCCTGGTGGAGTCCCGGCTGCGGGACGTGTGGACCGGCATCGAGATGCTGCGCGAACGGCTCGCCGCCACCGCCCGGCTCACCGGCCCGGACCACTCGCCGCCGCTGGAGGCGCTGTGCGACGACGTCCTGGACATGCTCGGCCCCGGTGACCGGGACGACGACATCGCGCTGCTCGCCGCCCGGTTCGACGGGATCGCGCCGAGCGACGTCGCCTACTGGCACCTGGAGCCGGAGGAGACCGCCCCGGGCCGGGCCCGCAGGCTGGCCCGGCGCGCGCTCAGCCGGTGGGGTCTGGACGACCTCTCCGACTCGGTGGAGCTCCTGGTCAGCGAGGTGGTCACCAACGCCGTCCGCTACGCGGAGCGACCGGTTTCGCTGCGGCTGCTGCGCACCGACATCCTGCGCTGCGAGGTCGGCGACGACGCCCCGCAGCTGCCCCGGCAGCGCCGGGCGCGGGACATGGACGAGGGCGGTCGCGGCCTTTTCCTGGTGAACCGGCTGGCCAGACGGTGGGGAGCGACCCGGCTCTCGACCGGCAAGGTGGTCTGGTTCGAGATGCCGACCCGGGTCCAGTAGGGGCGCCGGACGACGGGACCGTACGGGGCCCGGGGAAGAGCCCCGTACGGACGGTGACGAAATGTTGCCGACCTCCTGTCGGCGGGTTTGACTCGGTCGTGAACGAGACGACCTGACCGAAACCCCCACCGACGGGAGGACGCTCGTGTCCGAGGAACCGAAGACCAGGAGCACCCCCTACACCACGAACAACGCCGGCATCCCGGTGGAGAGCGACGAACACTCGCTCACCGTCGGGGCCGACGGTCCGATCCTGCTCCAGGACCACTACCTCATCGAGAAGATGGCCCAGTTCAACCGCGAACGGGTCCCCGAGCGAGTGGTCCACGCGAAGGGGTCGGGGGCCTACGGCACCTTCAGGGTGACCAACGACATCAGTCAGTTCACCAAGGCCGATCTCTTCCAACCGGGCAAGCAGACCGCCATGCTCGCCCGCTTCTCCACGGTCGCCGGTGAGCAGGGTTCCCCCGACACCTGGCGCGACCCCCGCGGATTCGCCCTGAAGTTCTACACCGAGCAGGGCAACTACGACATGGTCGGCAACAACACGCCGGTCTTCTTCGTCCGCGACCCGATGAAGTTCCAGGACTTCATCCGCTCGCAGAAGCGCCGCCCGGACAGCGCGGTGCGCGACCACGACATGCAGTGGGACTTCTGGACCCTGTCCCCCGAGTCCGCGCACATGGTGACGTGGCTGATGGGCGACCGGGGCATCCCGAAGACGTACCGGCACATGAACGGCTACAGCTCGCACACCTACATGTGGGTCAACGCGGGCGGCGAGCGGTTCTGGGTGAAGTACCGCTTCAAGACCGACCAGGGCATCGACTTCTACCCCCAGGACGAGGCCGACCGGATGGCCGGTGTGGACGGCGACGTCCACCGCCGCGACCTGTTCGAGGCGATCAGGCGCGGCGACCACCCGAGCTGGACGCTGTATGTCCAGGTCATGCCGTTCGACGACGCGCCGGACTACCGGTTCAACCCGTTCGACCTGACGAAGGTGTGGCCGCACGCCGACTACCCGGAGATCGAGGTCGGCCGGATGACGCTCGACGAGAATCCGGAGGACTTCTTCGTCCACATCGAGCAGGCGTCCTTCGAGCCGTCGAACCTGGTGCCCGGCATCGGGCCCTCGCCCGACAAGATGCTGCTCGGCCGGCTGTTCTCGTACCCGGACACCCACCGGTACCGGATCGGCCCGAACTACGCGCAGCTGCCCCCGAACCGCCCGCGCTTCGGCCGGAACTCGTACGCGAAGGACGGCCCGATGCGGTACGAGCCGAGCCGTACGGGAGCGGTCTACGCGCCGAACTCCTACGGCGGCCCGGCCGCGGACACCGCGAGCTTCGGCGACCCGGCGGGCTGGGCGACGGCGGGCGAGATGGTCCACGAGGCGTACAAGCTGCACAGCGAGGACGACGACTGGGGCCAGGCGGGCACGCTGGTGCGCAAGGTGCTGGACGACGCCGCTCGGGAGCGGATGGTGGGCAATATTTCCGGCCATCTGCTGGACGGGGTGAGCGCCCCGGTCCTGGAGCGGGCGCTGCAGTACTGGCGCAACGTGGACAAGGACCTCGGCGACCGGATCGCCAAGAAGGTCAACGGCGGCTGAGAGCCTGTCGCGGAACGGAGTCAGGGGCGGTGCCGGCCGGCACCGCCCCTGACCTCTGTGTTTCAGCCCCTCACTGCCTGGGGGCGTTGTTGGCGACGCCGTTCTCGTCACCGTCGGCCGGTTTGCCGGGGACCACTCCCCCGGTCGGCGGCTCCGGGGACTGGCTCGGCGGCGGCACCTCGGGCGACTGGCTCGGCGGCACCTCGGGCGACTGGCTCGGCGACTGGCTGGCCGTGTCGCTCGGGCTCTGGGCCGGAGTGGAGGGCGACTGCGTGGTCGACGGGTCGGTGCTCGGCGACTGCGAGGGGCTCTGCGAGGCCGGCGGCAGGCTGGTCTCGCCCTGCTCGACGTCCTCCAGGTCGAACGTGGCGTGGGTGCCGTTCAGCGCGCCGAGCGTGTAGTCCGCCCAGATCTCCGCCGGGAAGCCACCGCCGTTGGCCCGGCCGGAGTTGGCGGTACCGGTCAGGCTGACCTGGCCGCCGCCCTCCTTGGGCGACTCGCCGAAGAGCGCGACGACCGTGGTCAGGTCCGGGGTGTAGGCGGCGAACCAGGCCGACTTGTTGTTCTCCGACGTACCCGTCTTGCCCGCCGCCTCGTAGGACGCGCTGGACGCCTTGCTGCCGGAGCCGTTCTGGACGACGCCCCGCAGGACGGAGGTGACGGTGTCGGCGGACTTGCGGCTGATGACCTGGCTGCCGACGCCCTCGACCGGCTCGACCGTCCGCTCGCGGTGCTTGGCGGACTTCACGATGAACGGGGTGACCTTCTTGCCGTGGTTGTCGAGCGTGGCGTACGCGCCCGCCATGTCCCAGGTCGAGGCGTTCATCGTGCCCAGCGTGATGGCGGGGCGCTCGGGGAAGTTCTTGTCGGGGACGCCGAGCGCGAGCGCGGTCTTCTTCACCTCGGCCGGGCCGACGTCGACGACCATCTGTGCGAAGGCCGAGTTGATGGAGGCGTTCATCGCCTTCTGCACGGTGACGTCGCCGTAGCTGCGGTCGTCCTCGTTCTGCGGGGCGAACGGAGTGGTGCTGCCCACGACGGGCCGCTTGCTGGTGCCGTCGTAGCGGGTGTTGACGCCGATCAGGTCGCCGTTCTGGGTCTTGGACCCGTTCTCCAGCGCGGAGGCGAACACCAGCGGCTTGAAGGTGGAGGCGGGCTGGTAGTCCTGGCGCGTGGCGTTGGAGTAGTAGTGCTTGACGTAGTCCACGCCGCCGTACATCGCGACGACGGCGCCGGTCTTCGGGTTCACGGAGGTGGCGCCGGCCTGGACGGTCGCGTCGACCTTGTTGCCCTCGCGGTCCAGCTTGGACTCCAGCTGGCGCTCGACCGAGGCCTCCAGCTGCTTCTGCCGCTTCTTGTCGATGTTGAGCGTGAAGGTCCAGCCGCCGGCCTGCCGCATCTCCGCGGTGACGCCCTGCTTGTCCAGTTCCTTGTTGGCCGCCTCGACGAGGTATCCGGTCTGGCCCTCCATGCCCTTGGCGGGCTTGGCCTTCTGCGGGACCGGGAACTTCAGCTTGTCGCGCTCGGCCTGGTCGAGCCATTTCATCTCGACCATGTTGTCCAGCGTGTAGGCCCAGCGGTCCTTGACCAGCTTCCTGCCGGTCTCGCTCGCGGTCTGCCAGTCGTACTGGCTGGGGGCCTGGAGCACGGAGGCCAGGTAGGCGCCCTGGGAGACGTCGAGGTCCTTGGCGTCGACCCCGTAGTAGGCCTGCGCGGCGGCCTGGATGCCGCTCGCGCCGCGACCGTAGTACGCGGTGTTGATGTACCCGGCGAGGATGTAGTTCTTGCTCTTCTTGCTGTCGACCTTGAGGGAGATCACCAGCTCCTTGAGCTTCCGGCTGATCGTCGGATCCTGCGTCAGGTAGTAGTTCTTCACGTACTGCTGGGTGATGGTCGAGCCGCCCTGCTTGCCCTTGCCGCTGAGCGTATTGAGGATGCCGCGGGTGGTGCCCTTCAGGTCGATGCCCTCGTCGTCGTAGAACGTCTTGTTCTCGGCGGCGACGAAGGTGTGCTGCACGTCCTCGGGAACCTCCCCGAGGTCCACGATCTGGCGGTTGACGCCGTCGCCGGTCCGGGTCAGCAGGGAGCCGTCGCTGTACTGGTAGACGTTGCTCTGCCGCTCGGCCAGGGCGTTGGCCTTCGGGATGTCCACGTACATGTAGAGCGCGACGAAGGCGCCCATGAGCAGCAGGCAGAGCCCGAAGAAGGTGCCCAGCATCTTCTTCCAGGTGAAGAGCCTGCGTATGCGGCCGCCATTGGGGGCCCGCCGCGCTCCGCGCCGCTGGGCTCGTCGCGCATCAGCTCGACCCATCGCTGTGTTGCTCCTGTTTCTCTGCTGGACCGGATCACTCGGCCCAGCCAGCTAACACCGTCGGCGAGGACAAAAAGCAAGCGATGCGGTCTTTCTCGGACGTGACAATCAGCACCCGTTCTCTAGGGAACCGACTCACGAGAGGTGCCCAGGGTTGCGAAGACCGTTAATGTGTAATCACATTGCTAGCACGAGCCAGCCGTACGAAACGGGGGATTCCATGACCGACCACAGCAATCCGCACGATGTGGCCACCCTGCCTGCCGAAATCGCGCCCGACGCCCCGCAGATGCCCGAGCCCCAGGTGAGAGAGGTGACGGCGCACAGCATTCCCGGCGGTCTCGGCCTGCTGCTGACCGTGCTCGGGGTGATCGCCGGCATCGGCCTGGCCGTCATCGGCGGCGTCGTCGGCTCGAACGGGAACAACGGCGTGGGCGTCCCGGTCTGCATCTTCGGGGTCCTGCTCGTCATCGCCTCGTTCTTCTGCATGACGGGTGTGAAGATGGTCGCACCGGGCGAGGCCCGGGTGATCCAGCTCTTCGGCCGGTACGTCGGCACGATCCGCACGGACGGACTGCGCTGGATCAACCCGCTCACCAGCAGCCGGAAGATCTCCACCCGGGTCCGCAACCACGAGACCGCGGTCCTGAAGGTCAACGACGCCTACGGCAACCCGATCGAGCTGGCCGCGATCGTCGTCTGGAAGGTCGAGGACACCGCGCAGGCCCTCTTCGAGGTCGACGACTTCCTGGAGTTCGTCGCCACCCAGACCGAGGCGGCCGTCCGGCACATCGCGATCGAGTACCCCTACGACGCCCACGACGAGGGCGGCCTCTCGCTGCGCGGCAACGCCGAGGAGATCACCGAGAAGCTGGCCGTGGAGCTGACCGCCCGGGTGCAGGCGGCCGGCGTCCGGATCATCGAGTCGCGCTTCAGCCACCTCGCGTACGCCCCCGAGATCGCCTCCGCGATGCTCCAGCGCCAGCAGGCCGGAGCGGTGGTCGCGGCCCGGCAGCAGATCGTCGAGGGCGCGGTCGGCATGGTCGAGATGGCGCTGTCCCGGATCGCCGAGCAGGACATCGTCGAGCTCGACTCGGAGCGGAAGGCCGCCATGGTCAGCAATCTGATGGTGGTGCTGTGCGGCGACCGCGCGGCGCAGCCGGTACTCAACACGGGCACGCTCTACCAGTGACCGGACAGCCCCCGGAGCGCAGGAAACAGCCGCAGCGCAAGCAGATGCTGCTGCGGCTGGACCCCGCGGTGCACGACGCCCTGGCCCGCTGGGCCTCCGACGAGCTGCGCAGCGCGAACGCCCAGATCGAGTTCCTGCTGCGCCGCGCGCTGTCGGAGGCGGGCCGGCTGCCGGGGACGGCCCGGCCGATCCCGCGCCGCGGGCGCCCGCCGAAGAACCGGCCGGAGCCGGACGAGGGCCGGGGACCGGACGCGGGCACCGGTACGGGCACTGGCACTGGCACTGGCACTGGCGACGACTGAGGGCACGGGTGCGCACGGGCGCGGGAGAGCGGGACCGGAAGGTGGGCCCCGGGCGACGGACCCTGGCCGGAACGAATCATTCCCAGAAGACGCGGGCGCGGGGAGAGGCTTTCCCCGCGCCCGTTCCCGTACCCCCACCCCCCGTATACACCCGAGGTATACACACCATGTACAGTGCTCCGCATGTCTATCGGCCACACCCTGCTCGGGCTCCTGGAGTCCGGCCCACGCCACGGCTACGACCTCAAGCGAGCGTTCGACGAGAAGTTCGGCCACGACCGCCCCCTGCACTACGGGCAGGTCTACTCGACCATGTCGCGGCTGCTCAAGAACGGGCTCGTCGAGGTCGACGGGATAGAGAGCGGTGGCGGCCCCGAACGCAAGCGGTACGCCATCACCGAGGCCGGCATCACCGATGTCGGCGCCTGGCTGGCCCAGCCGGAGAAGCCCGAGCCGTACCTCCAGTCGACGCTCTACACCAAGGTCGTCCTGGCCCTGCTCACCGGGCGCAGCGCGGAGTCCCTGCTGGACACGCAGCGCGCCGAGCACCTGCGCCTCATGCGCATCCTGACCGACCGCAAGCGCGGGGGCGATCTGGCCGACCAGCTGATCTGCGACCACGCGCTCTTCCACCTCGAAGCCGATCTGCGCTGGCTGGAACTGACCGCCGCCCGGCTCGACCGACTCGCCACGGAGGTGGGCGCATGACCCCCGCCGGTTCCCTGCTCAGTGCCGAGGGCCTGTACAAGACGTACAACCAGACGCCCGCACTCGACGGTGCCTCGTTCTCCATCCACCCCGGCGAGGTCGTCGCCGTGCTGGGCCCCTCCGGCTCGGGCAAGTCGACCCTGCTGCACTGCCTCGCGGGCATCGTCACCCCGGACCGGGGCACGATCACGTACGCGGGCCGCGAGCTGTCCGCGATGTCGGACGCCGAGCGCAGCGCGCTGCGCCGTACCGAGTTCGGCTTCGTCTTCCAGTTCGGCCAGCTCGTCCCGGAGCTGACCTGCGTGGAGAACGTCGCCCTGCCGCTCCGGCTGGCCGGCGCCAAGCGCAAGGACGCCGAGCGCACCGCCCTGCACTGGCTGGAGCGACTGGAGGTCGACACCGTCGCCGCCCAGCGTCCCGGTGAGGTCTCCGGCGGTCAGGGGCAGCGCGTCGCCGTGGCCCGCGCGCTGTCCGCCTCCCCGAAGGTGATCTTCGCGGACGAGCCGACCGGCGCCCTGGACTCGCTGAACGGCGAGCGCGTGATGCAGCTGCTCACCGAGGCCGCCCGGTCCACCAACGTCGCCGTGGTCCTGGTGACCCACGAGGCCCGCGTCGCCGCGTACTCCGACCGTGACGTGACCGTGCGCGACGGGCGGACCCGCGACCTGGAGCACATCGGATGACCATGCTCGACGAGAAGAACGCGGCGGCCCCGCCGGCCGCCCCGCGCCCCATCGCCCCCACCGGTCTCGCGGCCTGGATGCGCGACCTCGGCCTCGGCATGCGCTTCGGTGCCGGGGGCGGCCGCGAGGGCTGGATCCGTACCGCGCTGACCGCCGTCGGCGTCGGCCTCGGGGTGGCCCTGCTGCTCACCGCGGCCTCCGTGCCGCACATGCTCCAGGAGCGCTCCGACCGCAGCGCGGCCCGCGCCGCGAGCATCCTCGACGCCTCGTCGGGCAAACCCGCCTCGAAGTCCGACACCTCGGTGCTGCTGTCCGACGTCGAGACGGAGTTCCGCGGGCACGTCGTCGAGGGTTGGCTGATGCGGGCGGACGGTGCGCACCCGGCACGCCCGCCGGGCGTCGACCGCTTCCCCGCCCCCGGCGAGATGGTGGTCTCCCCCGCGCTGAAGGAACTGCTGGACTCCCCGGACGGCGCCCTCCTCCAGGAGCGGCTGCCGTACCGGGTCACCGGCACGATCGCCGGTCCCGGCCTGGTCTCGCCGAGCGACCTGGTCTACTACGCGGGCAACGACACCCTGGCCGCCGGGCACGGGGCCCAGCGGATCGCCGGGTACGGCGACCGGGGCATGGCCGAGGAGATGCCGCCCATCCTGATCGTGCTGATCATCATGATCTGCGTGGTGCTGCTGATGCCGGTCGCGATCTTCATCGTGACGGCGGTGCGGTTCGGCGGCGACCGCCGCGACCGCCGGCTCGCCGCACTGCGCCTGGTCGGCACGGACACCCGGATGACCCGGCGGATCGCGGCGGGCGAGGCCCTGTTCGGGGCGCTCCTCGGCGTGGTGACGGGCGTGGTGTTCTTCTTCGTCGGCCGGCAGTTCGTCGGCGGCATCGAGATGTGGAACGTCAGCGTCTTCCCGGCCGACCTGGTGCCCGACCTCCGGCTGACGGCCCTGGTGGTCGTCGCGGTGCCGCTGACGGCGGTGGTGGTGACGCTGGCCGCGATGCGCGCGGTGGTCGTCGAGCCGCTCGGCGTCATCCGCAACGGCCGCAGCCGCGGGCGCCGGCTCTGGTGGCGGCTGCCGCTGCCGTTCGCCGGCCTGGCGGTGCTCGGTCTGACCGGCAAGGTCGACATGTACGAGCCGGTCAACCCGTACCGGATCGCGGGCGGGGCGGTACTGGTCCTGGTCGGGCTCGCACTGCTGCTGCCCTGGCTGGTCGAGGCGCTGGTGAACCGGCTGCGCGGCGGCCCGGTGCCCTGGCAGCTCGCCGTCCGCAGGCTCCAGCTGAGCAGCGGGTCGGCCTCCCGGGCGGTCAGCGGCATCACGGTCGCGGTCGCGGGCGCGGTGGCGCTGCAGATGCTGACCGCCGCGGTCGCCGACGAGTTCACCAAGGTGACCCAGCAGGACGCCACGCGGGCGCAGTTCTCCTCGTACTCCGAGAAGGTCACCCGGGACGGCGCCACCCGGACCGTCGAGGCGCTCCGGGCCGCCAAGGGCGTGAAGTCGGCCATCGGCAAGGTCAACGTGTACGTCACCAATCCCGGTGACGCGAAGGGCAACCCGGAGGTCCAGCGGACCACCAGCCTGACCGTCGCCGACTGCGCGAGCCTGCGCGAGATGGCCCGGATCGACTCCTGCAAGGACGGCGACACCTTCGTCTCGCACCCCACGAAGAACAAGGAGATGTCCCAGTGGATCGACCAGACGGCCCGCAAGGGCGAGGACGTCATGGTCGACTCGGGGGACCTCAAGAGGTCGGTGCGGTGGACGCTGCCCGCCGACGCCCGGACGGTCACCGCCCGGAACACCGCGCTGGGTGACGAGACCAGCGGCATCCTGGCCACTCTCGGCGCGGTGGACCCGAGCACCCTGCCGGACGCGACCACCGAGGCGCACGTCCGGATCGACGAGAACGTGAAGGACGCCGCGGAGTACGTACGCAACGCCGTGGCCGAGGTCGACCCCATGGCCCGGGTCTCGTCCCTCACCTCGGAGGCCCGCGACCGGAAGTACGCCAGCGTGCAGCGCGGCCTCCAGGTCGGCGGCACGGCGACGCTGCTGCTGATCGCGGCCTCGATGATGGTCTCCCAGCTGGAACAGCTGCGCGAGCGCAAGCGCCTGCTGTCGGTCCTGGTCGCCTTCGGCACCCGGCGCTCCACGCTGGGCTGGTCGGTGCTCTGGCAGACGGCGGTGCCCGTGGTCATCGGGCTGGCGGTGGCGGTCGCGGGCGGACTCGGCCTGGGCGCGACCCTGATCCACATGCTCGACAAGGAGGTCACCGACTGGTGGCTGTTCCTGCCGATGGCCGGCGCGGGCGGCGCGCTGATCCTCCTGGTCACGCTGATCTCCCTGCCACCGCTGTGGCGCATGATGCGCCCGGAGGGCCTGCGCACGGAGTGACGGCACAGCGATGCACGAGGGGGTGCGGACCGACGGTCCGCACCCCCTCGGCCGCTCCGCGCGGCACCGTCACACCCTCCCGCGCCGGTCCTCACCCGACCGGCGCGGTCCTCATCCGTCGCCGTCCGTCACCCGTACCGGCAGCGCCTCCATCGCCTCCCGCAGTGCCGCCGCGAACTCCTCGAACTCCTCGTGCCGTGCCGCCCCCGCCCGCATCGCCAGGGCCACCCTTCGCGACGGTGCGGGGTCCGCGAAGTATCCGGTGGCCAACGCGTCGTTGCGGCCGGTCTCGACCGGTACGGCGGTGCGCGGCAGCAGCGTCACCCCCAGTCCGCCGGCCACCAGCTGCACCAGCGTGGAGAGCCCGGCCGCGGTCGTGGTGACCGGCGCCCCCTCCGTGCGCCCCGCCTCCCGGCATATGTCGAGGGCCTGGTCGCGCAGGCAGTGCCCCTCGTCGAGCAGCAGCAGCGGCAGCTCGCGCAGCGCCTCGCGCGGGATGTCGACCCGCCCGCCCAGCCAGTGGTCCCGCTCCATCACCAGCACGAAGTCCTCGTCGAACAGCGGGAGTTCGACGACCCCCGGCACCCCGAGCGGCACCGCGAGCAGCAGCAGGTCCAGCCGCCCCGCCGCCAGCCCCTCCAGCAGCGAGGAGGTCTGCTCCTCGTGCACCTGGAGGTCCAGTTCCGGGTAGCGCTCGTGGACCAGCCGCAGCACGGTCGGCAGCAGGTACGGGGCGACGGTCGGGATCACGCCGAGCCTGAGCACCCCGGTGAACGGCGCCCGGACCGCCTCGGCCTCCTCCATCAGCTCGCCGACGGCCTCCAGCACCGCCCGCGCCCGCACCGCCAGCCGCTCACCGGCCGGCGAGAGCAGCACCTTGCGCGTCGTACGCTCGATGAGCTGGACACCCAGTGCCTCCTCCAGCGCGGAAACGGCCCCGGACAGCGCGGGCTGACTCATCCCGATTGCTGCCGCCGCGTCCCTGAAGTGCAGATGTTCGGCGACGGCCGCGAAGGCGCGCAGCTGCGAGAGGCTGGGCTGTTTGGGGCGATTGGCCTGAATCCCTTGCGCCACTGATAGGCACCTCCGATCATCACAGCAAAGTGTAGCTATTTCCGTGATCAATGCACCCTGTGCCAAGGTGGACTCCGTCCAACCCTCAGGAACTCCCCCAAAAGGGGATTCCAACGCTGCAAGGAGAGCGCGTGCTCACTGTCGGTGACAAGTTCCCCGAGTTCGACCTGACCGCTTGTGTCTCGCTGGAGAGCGGCAAGGAGTTCGAGCAGATCAACCACAAGACCTACGAGGGCAAGTGGAAGATCGTCTTCGCGTGGCCGAAGGACTTCACCTTCGTGTGCCCCACCGAGATCGCCGCCTTCGGCAAGCTGAACGACGAGTTCGCCGACCGTGACGCGCAGGTCCTCGGCTTCTCCGGCGACTCCGAGTTCGTGCACCACGCCTGGCGCAAGGACCACCCGGACCTGACCGACCTGCCCTTCCCGATGATGGCCGACTCGAAGCACGAGCTCATGCGTGACCTCGGCATCGAGGGCGAGGACGGCTTCGCCCAGCGCGCCGTCTTCATCGTCGACCAGAACAACGAGATCCAGTTCACGATGGTGACCGCCGGTTCCGTGGGCCGTAACCCCAAGGAGGTCCTGCGGGTCCTCGACGCCCTGCAGACCGACGAGCTGTGCCCCTGCAACTGGACCAAGGGCGAGAACACCCTCGACCCGGTCGCGCTCCTCGCGGGCGAGTGAGCTGACAGCGACATGGCACTCGACGAACTGAAGGCCGCCGTCCCGGACTTCGCCAAGGACCTGAAGCTGAACCTCGGCTCGGTCATCGGCAACAGCGAGCTCCCGCAGCAGCAGCTGTGGGGCACCGTCCTCGCCTGCGCGATCGCCTCGCGCTCGCCGAAGGTGCTGCGCGAGCTGGAGCCGGAGGCGAAGGCCAACCTCTCCGCGGAGGCGTACTCCGCCGCGAAGTCGGCCGCCGCCATCATGGCGATGAACAACGTGTTCTACCGGACCCGGCACCTGCTGTCGGACCCCGAGTACGGGACGCTCCGGGCGGGCCTGCGGATGAACGTCATCGGCAATCCCGGCGTGGAGAAGATCGACTTCGAACTGTGGTCGCTCGCCGTCTCCGCGATCAACGGCTGCGGCCAGTGCCTGGACTCGCACGAGCAGGTCCTGCGCAAGGCCGGTGTGGATCGCGAGACCATCCAGGAAGCCGTCAAGATCGCCTCGGTGATCCAGGCGGTCGGCGTGACCCTCGACGCCGAGGCCGTGCTCGCCGAGTAGGCCGGGCAGTACCCTGTTGTACGAGTGGGGCCCCGTGGACGACCGACCGTCCCCGGGGCCCTTCTCGCATCCGCCCGGCCCGCATGCGCTCCGGCCGGCCCGTACGCGCTCCGGCCGCGCCGGGCCGCTCATCACGCGCTGCCTGCCGCTTCCCGCTCCGTGCCGCCCGCCCACGCGCCGGCCGGCTGCGCCGTCCGACGCCCGGTGGTCCGGGCGGTCTACGCGCCGTCCTCGGCCCCGCCCCGGCCGGACTTCCCGACGGGTGATCCCGGCGCGGGCGTCGAGGCGACGTCGACCGCGCTCGCGCCGCGCGGCTGCGGCGCGAGCCGCAGGGCCTCCTCCCGCCCGAACGTCCGCAGATAGCCGACCACCGTGTTGGTGACCGCGACCAGCGGCACCGCGACCACGGCTCCCCCGATGCCGGCGATGAGACCGCCGGCGGCGACGGAGAGCACGACGGCCAGCGGGTGCACCCGCACCGCCCGCCCCAGGATGAACGGCTGGAGCACATGGCCCTCGATCTGCTGCACGGCGAGCACCACGACCAGCACCATCAGCGCGGTGAACACGCCCTGGGTGACCAGTGCGACGACCACCGCCAGCGCCCCGGAGATCACGGCGCCGACCAGCGGGATGAAGGCGAAGAGGAAGATGAAGACGGCCAGCGGCACCGCCATCGGCACGTCGAGGAAGAAGATCCCGAGCCCGATGAAGATCGCGTCGATCAGCGCCACTATGACGGTGCCCCGCACATAGGCGGTCAGCGTCCGCCAGGCGCGCGGCCCGGCGCCCGCGACGCCCGGCCGGGCCTGGGCGGGCACCAGCTTCAGCACCCATTCCCAGATGCGCTTCCCGTCGTACAGCAGGAAGAGCGTCGAGAACATCGCCAGCAGCATCCCGGTGAGGATCTCCACCATCACCGTGACGCCCTCCAGCCCGGCGGAGGTGATCTGTTCGGTGTTGGTGCCGATGGTGTCGCTGAGGTTCTTCGCGATGTCGTTGATCTGCTGCTCGGTGACGTGGAAGGGGCTGTCGAGCAGCCAGCGCTTCAACTCGTCGATGCCGTCCCGCACCCGGTCGGACAAGGTGTCGAGGTTGTCCATGACCTGCCAGACCACGAACCAGCCGACCAGTCCGATGACGACGAAGCCCAGGACCGCGGTGACCGCGGTGGCCAGCCCGCGCGGCAGCCCGCGCCGGCGCAGCCGGGCGACCGTCGGCTGGAGCATCGCGGTGACGAGCAGCGCGGCGACGAAGGCCAGGACCACCAGTTCCACGGCGCTGATGATCCGCATCAGCACCCAGAGCGTGCCCGCGAGGACGAGCAGCCGCCAGCCCGCCTCGGCCGCGACCCGCATGCCCCAGGGGATCGCCGCGACCGGATCGGGCCGGGCGGCCACGGAGGGCGCGTACGAGGGGGGCGGCGGCACGTGGTCGGTGACGGCCGCGGCACCGGACCGGGCGCCCTCCGGCGACACGGCCCCGGCCGGCTCCGCTGATCCGGCGGACACCGCGGACACCGCGGGCACTGCGGCGGCCTCGGCCGGACCGGAGCCGGACCGTGCTGTCGTATCCTCCTCGGCCTCGGCCCGGCGCCGCTCCAACCGGTCGCCCAGTTCGGTCAGTTCGGCCCCGAGCCGGCCGAGCCACCCCGGAATCTTCGACATGATCGTTCCTCTTCCCCCGTCTTCTCCCCCACCGCTCCCCGCCGGGCGGTCCGGACCGACCGTACACGCGCGAAGCCCCCCACCGTAGGACGGCGGGGGGCTCTGCACGTTCGAACCGTGAACCTCTGGAGGTTCCGCAGGTCTAGTACCAGTGGTTGGCCTGCCAGAAGGACCAGGCACCGCACGGGCTGCCGTAGCGGCTGTCCATGTAGTTCAGGCCCCACTTGATCTGGGTGGCCGGGTTGGTCTGCCAGTCGGCACCGGCGGACGCCATCTTGGAACCGGGCAGCGCCTGGACGAGGCCGTAGGCACCGGAGGACGGGTTGGTCGCCCGGTAGTTCCAGGTGGACTCGTGGTTCACGATGTTGCTGAAGCACTGGAACTGGTCGCCGGGAACCATCTGGCGGGCCATCGCCTGGACCTCGGCCACGGTGTACGAGCCCTGCGCGGCGAAGGAGGAGGCGCTGCGGACCGAGGAGCGGCTGGCACGCTCGGCGCGCTCCTTCTTCTCCTGGCGCTCCTTCTCCACCCGGTCCTCGGCCGCCTGCTTCTTCGCCTTGGCGTCCTTGGCGGCCTGGATGCGGGCCGATTCCTCCGCGGACTTCTTCGCCGCGGCGTCGGCCGCGGAGGCCTGCGCGTCGGCCTGCTGAGTCAGCGAGGCCGTCTGCACCTGGGCCTGCTCGCCCGCAGGGATGTCGGCGAGAAGCGTCGTGTCGGCTGCGGTCGCCTCGAAGTTGTTGTCGTCGACAGCGGGAGTGCTGCCCGACGCAACGCCCACGACGGCGCCGACGGTGGTGACCGCAGTGGCAGATGCCACGGCGAATCCCCGGACCGAGATCCGGCTCACACGGTGTCCTTCCAGCATCGCCCGCTTAGGTGACCTCGCGGACGCAATCGTGCCCCTGGCGCTGGCCTCCCCACTGCTTGGGTCACGGGAGGCACGGGCCCGGTGGGCGACTCCGCGAAGGAGTGCCGCGTGGTACTCGCGGGCGGCATACGGACGGCGTTTGTTGAGTTGTGTGGTGCGTGGCACCTTTGGAGGTGCTCGTGTGCCGTATGCGGGGCCTGACGGAAGCAAGACTCTGCCGGAACGGGGCACCGGGAAGCAATTCTCCGTTGCGTGTGAAAGCTCACACCTCGTTCGGAGCAAGTGATTTACGAAAATACCGCCGCAGCACGGTGCCGCCCGGCTAAGCTACTGCGCTCGCCGGGCGGCACCAACTGTCGTATCCCGTATCAGATCTGGCCTTCCTCCAGCATTTCGGTCACCAGTGCGGCGATGTGCGAGCGCTCGGAGCGGGTGAGCGTGACGTGCGCGAAGAGCGGATGCCCCTTCAGCTTCTCGACCACGGCGACGACCCCGTCGTACCGGCCGACCCTGAGATTGTCCCGCTGGGCCACATCATGCGTGAGGACGACCCGGGAATTCGCCCCGATCCTGGACAACACGGTCAGCAGGACGTTCCGTTCGAGCGACTGCGCCTCGTCGACGATCACGAAGGCGTCGTGCAGCGAACGGCCCCGGATGTGGGTGAGCGGCAGGATCTCCAGCATCCCGCGCCCCAGCACCTCCTCGATCACCTCGCGCCCGGCGACCGCCGAGAGCGTGTCGAAGACCGCCTGCGCCCAGGGGCTCATCTTCTCGGCCTCGGTGCCGGGGAGGTAGCCCAGCTCCTGCCCGCCGACCGCGTACAGCGGACGGAAGACCATCACCTTGCGGTGCTGCCTGCGCTCCAGGACGGCTTCGAGGCCGGCGCAGAGCGCCAGCGCCGACTTGCCGGTGCCGGCCCGGCCGCCCAGGGACACGATGCCGACGTCCTGGTCGAGGAGCAGGTCGAGCGCGATGCGCTGCTCGGCGCTGCGGCCGTGGATGCCGAAGACCTCCCGGTCGCCGCGCACCAGGCGCACATTGCCCTCGGCGGTGACCCGGCCGAGCGCCTTGCCGCGCTCGGACCGCAGGACCAGCCCGGTGTGCACGGGCAGTTCGGCGGCCTCGGGCACGTACAGCGTCTCCTCCCCGTACAGAAGGTCCACCTGATCGGCACCGAGCGGGAGCTCCGACATGCCCGTCCAGCCGGAGTCGGTGATGGCGAGTTCGGCGCGGTACTCCTCGGCGAGGAGGCCGACCGAGGACGCCTTGATGCGCAGCGGCAGGTCCTTGGAGACGACCGTGACGTCGTACCCCTCGGCCTGGAGGTTGCGCGCGACCGCGAGGATCCGTGAGTCGTTGTCCCCCAACCGGTAGCCGGCGGGCAGCACGCCGGGGTCGGAATGGTTGAGTTCGACGCGCAGCGTCCCGCCCAGATCCCCGAGCGGGATCGGGGCGTCCAGCCGGCCGTACCTGACCCGGAAGTCGTCCAGCAGACGCAGGGCCTGCCGGGCGAAGTAACCGAGCTCCGGATGGTGCCGTTTGGCCTCCAGTTCCGTGACCACGACGATCGGGAGCACGACTTCGTGCTCGTCGAACCGGGCCATGGCGTTCGGATCGGCCAGCAGCACGCTGGTGTCGAGAACGTAGGTGCGCCTGTCGGGCATGCGGCGCTTTGTGCTGGTCACCACGGAAGGACGTACCCCCTCGGACGAGGTTGGGGTGCGACGGCGTCGCGGAGCATCCCAATGGGAGAGAACGGACCGGGCTCTGGCCCCGTTGCGCGGGCCGAGCACCGGCCCTCCGCGTCGGCCGCACGGTGTGTACGGTCCTTCGTGTGCAAAGGGCCTCCCGGGCGAGCGGACTCCATGCCGCTCATCTGGACACGACATCCGCCTGGTTCCTGACCGGATGTCGACCTGTCAGGGGTATTCCCTCGAACACGCGAAGCCATGCCGCCCGGGGCGGGTGAGCTGGGAGTTGTGCCCCGGCCGCATGTGATCCGGGATGCGGTCCGGGGCCTGTCCGGGATGCGATCCGGGGTGTGGTCCGGAATGTCCGTCCGTACCGTTGTGCCCCCGCGCCCCGGACGGGCCGGGGGGCGGCGAACGCGGCGTCAGCCGCCGTAGCGGCGGTGGCGGGCCGCGTAGTCGCGCAGGGCACGCAGGAAGTCGACCCGGCGGAAGGCCGGCCAGAAGACCTCGCAGAAGTAGTACTCGGAGTGCGCGCTCTGCCAGAGCATGAAGCCGGACAGCCGCTGCTCGCCGCTGGTGCGGATGACCAGGTCCGGGTCGGGCTGGCCCCGGGTGTAGAGGTGTTCGGAGATCAGGTCGGTGGAGACGATCTCCGCGAGGTCCTCGAAGGACGTCCCCTTGGCGGAGTGCTCCAGCAGCAGCGAGCGGACCGCGTCCGCGATCTCCTGCCGCCCGCCGTAGCCGACCGCGACGTTGACCAGTATTCCGTCGATCCCGATCGTGGCCTGCTCGGCCTCCTTGAGCACCGTCTGGGTGTGGGAGGGCAGCAGGTCGAGCGTGCCGACGTGGTGGACCCGCCAGCGGCCGTCCGCCGCGAGGTCGCGCACCGTGTTCTCGATGATCTTGAGGAGCGGGGTCAGCTCGGCCTCGGGCCGGTCGAAGTTGTCCGTGGACAGCAGCCAGAGCGTGACGACTTCCACGTCCGTCTCGCTGCACCAGCCGAGGAGTTCCTTGATCTTGTCCGCACCCGCCTGGTGGCCCTGCGCGGCCGTGCCGCCGGACGCCTTCGCCCAGCGCCGGTTGCCGTCGAGGATGACGCCGATGTGCTTGGGCACCTGGGTATGGTCCAGGCGGGACTCCACCCGGCGCGCGTAGAGCCCGTACACCAGGTCGCGCAAGTTCACTGAGTTCACCTCTCGGTTCCGTGCGGGCCCGCCCGCCCCTGTGCCCGGGGTCGTCCCCCCGGGTCACCGCGCCGGTACACAGAGTCCGTCGCCACCGCCATGTCATGACGGCCCCCCGAAGCCGCCACATTACTGCGCAGGGGGCGTACCGGCCCAACCCGGTCTGTCACAAGTCCGTGATAAGGAGAGAAACGTGACTGATTCCCCTCTCCATTACCTGGCCGCCGGTTCGCGCTACGACTCCATGGAGTACCGCCGCACCGGCCGCAGCGGTCTCAAGCTGCCCGCCGTCTCGCTCGGTCTCTGGCACAACTTCGGCGACGACCGCACGCTGGACTCCCAGCGGGCGATCCTGCGCCGCGCCTTCGACCTGGGCGTGACCCACTTCGACCTGGCCAACAACTACGGGCCGCCGCCCGGCTCCGCCGAGCTCAACTTCGGCAAGATCTTCCACCAGGACTTCGCGCCGTACCGGGACGAGCTGATCGTCTCCACCAAGGCCGGTTACGAGATGCACCCGGGCCCGTACGGCGAATGGGGCTCCCGCAAGTACCTGCTGTCCTCGCTCGACGCCTCGCTGAAGCGGATGGGCCTGGACTACGTCGACGTCTTCTACTCCCACCGCTTCGACCCGGAGACCCCGCTGGAGGAGACGATGGGGGCCCTGGCCTCCGCCGTCCAGCAGGGCAAGGCGCTGTACGTGGGGGTGTCCTCGTACAACGCGGAGCAGACCGCCGAGGCGGCCCGGCTGCTCCGGGAGATGGGCGTCCCGGCCCTGATCCACCAGCCGTCCTACTCGATGATCAACCGCTGGATCGAGGACGACGGCCTGCTCGACACCCTGGAGGAGGCCGGCATGGGCTGCATCTCCTTCGTGCCGCTCGCCCAGGGCCTGCTCACCGGCAAGTACCTGACGGGCATCCCCGAGGGTTCGCGCGCCACCCAGGGCAAGTCCCTGGACCCCGGCCTGCTCTCGGACGAGGTGGTGCGCCGGCTGAACGGGCTGAACGACATCGCCCGGCGGCGCGGCCAGTCGCTCGCCCAGCTGGCGCTGTGCTGGGTGCTGCGCGACCCCCGGATGACCTCCGCCCTGATCGGCGCCTCCAGCGTGGCGCAGCTGGAGGAGAACGTCGCGGCGCTCGCCGGGGCCCCGCTGTCCGACGAGGAACTGGCCGAGATCGACACCTTCGCCGTGGACACCGCGGGCACCAACATCTGGGCCGGGCGGAGCTGACGGAGGACGGGCCGCGCGGGACCGGTGCGTGACCGGTCCCGCGGCCCGAAAGAAAACGGGCCGGTCCGTGGGGGGGGATACGGACCGGCCCGAGGGGGGGTTTCCACCATAACCCTTCGTAAGTGATGCTGCGCGCCACGCCACTCCACAATTACTCTCCGAGTTCACTGAACTCCGTTGCGCGCGCGTCACCGGGTTGACGGCCCGCGGGCCGCCCGGCGGGCTCTCAGTGGCCCCCGACCGGCTTCACACAGCCGGTTCCCTCCAGGTACTTGCCGTGCGTCTCGGCCTTGACGACCCCGCCGGTCTCGCCGTCCAGCGACCCCACCACGCAGAGCCTGCCGAGGTCGAGGATGAAGGTGGTGCGGTGGGTGCCGAAGGTGCCGGTGGATATGGACCCGGGCGGGTAGCCCAGGTCGGTGAGCGCGGTACGGACCCGGGGTTCGGTGCTCCTGCGGCCCTCCGCGATCCCGGAGAGGCCCGCCACGACCTTCTTCACCTCGGCGTCGCCCCGCTCCCGGTCGGCCGGGGACAGCTCGGCGGTGGACTGGAAGGCGTGGTTCTCCCGGTACTTCGAGGCGTCGCTGCCGTCGACGGGTCCGTCGGCCCCGGCACTCCCGGCGTTCCCGGCGGACGGGGCGCCGCTCGTGCCGGACCCGTCGGTCCCGGACCCGGATCCGGCCCGCTCCGTGCCGCAGCCGACGAGGGCGAGGAGGGGTACGAGAACGAGTGCCGTCGCGGTGGCGGCGGTTCCTGCCGCGCGTCTCACAGAGGTCATGCGCCGAGTATGGGACAGGGCCCGGCCCCGGGGGCCGTCCTCCCCGAATCGTCCGGCACCGTCCGGATCGCGGTCATCTGCCGGGCGGGGGCGCGGAGTTGGGGTCGGGGTCCGGATCGGGTCCGGGGTCGGTCGCGGGAACGCGGGCGGGGCGGTTCAGGGGTCGGCGGGGGTGTGGGTGCGGGTGGGGCGGTCGCCGGGGTTCAGGCGGTGGCCGGGGCGCCGCGGTGGCCGCGGGTGAAGCGGATCGTCATGGTGTCGCCACCGGCGACCACGAAGCTGCCGCCCTCGCAGCGGATGACGGCCTCGCGCACCTCGCCCCGTTCGTCGCCGTGCTCCTCGGTGCGGGTGACGGTCCAGCCGCCGTCGGGCGGCGGCGGCAGGTTCGTCACGGGGGCGAACTCCCACTGCCCCGAGGGCACGCACCAGTCGGGCAGCCGGGGCCAGGCACCCGGGCCGACCCGCAGGGCCCCCTCCGACGCACAGGTCAGGAGCACCGACTGGCCGTCGGCCAGCAGGAACTCGACGGCCTCCGGTTCCCCGACCCGCCCCTCCGGCCGGTAGAAGACACCGAGCACCCCGACGATCCGGGCACCCCTGAGCCAGTCGGCCCTCCTCTGCCGCGGGACGCGCGGTGCCCCGTCCTCGTTCCCCGTCCTCATGACGATCCCCTTCCCCGGCGCTCACCGTCCAGGGTCGCACCCTTCGCGGAGTACGGGGCGGTGATCGTCCGGGGCCGCGGCCGGTTTCCGCCCCGGTTCCCGCCCGGGCGGTCACCGCGGTTTGCGGGCCTCGATCAGGAAGCGGGTGGTGTGGGCGACGAACGGGCCCTCGGTCTCGATCCGGTGGTGCAGTTCGGCCAGCCGCGAGCGGTACTCCTCGACGGTGAAGCCCGGCACCATCCAGATCACCTTCCGCAGGAAGTAGACGACGGCGCCGATGTCGAAGAACTCGGTGCGCAGCCGCTCCGCCCGCAGGTCGACGACCTCCAGTCCGGCCGCCTCCGCCGCGGCCCGGGCCCGCTCGGGGTCCCGGGCGCCGCGCACCCGCGGCGGCTGCGGGCCGAGGAAGTACTCGACGAGCTCGAAGACGCTGGCCGGGCCGACCTGCTGCGAGAAGTACGTGCCGCCGGGGGCGAGCACCCGCGCGATCTCCTCCCACCAGGTGGTCACCGGGTGCCGGCTGACCACCAGGTCGAAGGCCTCGTCGCCGAACGGCAGCGGCGGCTCGTCCGGGTCGACGACCACGACCGCGCCGCGCGGGTGCAGCAGGGCGGTGGCACGGGCGACGTTCGGCGGCCAGGACTCGGTGGCGACGACGAGCGGCGGCAGTCTCGGCACGGACGCGAGGACCTCGCCGCCGCCGGTCTGGATGTCGAGCGCGGCCCGGGCCCGCCCCATCCGGTCCGCCATGGCGCGGGCGTACCCCCAGGAGGGGCGCTGCTCCGTGGCCCGGCCGTCGAGCCAGGAGAAGTCCCAGCCGGCGACCGGCACGGCGGCGGCCTCGGCGACGAGGGCGTCGAATCGCGCGCGTTCGGTCTCCGCCGCCGCGCCTGTCTCTTCTTCCTCGGGTGTACCGGCCATGGGGAAATGGTGTCAGCCGGGCGTCGGCCCGCGCGACCTCAATACCCCGGGGCCACCGCGGATCGTGGCGGGGCCGGGGACCGCCCGGCCGGTTCTCAGGCGGCCAGGGCTCCGAGCAGGATGCCCAGCAGCGCGCCCGTGATCATGAACGGGCCGAACGGGATGCCGGTCTTGCGCCCGGCCCGGCGCAGGACCATCAGCCCGAACCCGTACGCCGCTCCGAGCAGGAACCCGGCGAACCCGCCGGCGAACAGCACGGCCCAGCCGTACCAGCCGAGGGCCACGCCCAGTGACAGGGCGAGCTTGACGTCGCCGAAGCCCATGCCGTTCGGGTTGATGAGGAAGAGCAGGAAGTAGAAGCCGCCGAGCGCGGCCCCGCCGAGCAACCCGGACAGCCACGATCCGCCGTGCTCGGGAAGGAGCGCCGCGATGCCCAGGAGCACGGTGACGGCGCCGGCCGCGGGCAGGGTCAGCGGGTCGGGCAGCCGGTGGACGCGGCGGTCGACGGTCGCGAGGAGCACGCCGACGGGGGCCAGCAGCAGCCAGGCGGCGAGTTCGGGGCGGGCCCCGGTGGCGGCGGCGAGCGCGGCGCAGACGAGCGCGGTGACGACGGGGACGAGGGTGCCGGGGGCGTAGCGCGCCGGATGCGTGGGGGCCGGGGACCCGGGGTCGGGGGACGCGGACTCGGGGGGTGTGGAGTCGTCGGGGGCGACCGGCCCGGTGCCCGCGGCGACGGGCACGGGCGCGGCGGCGCACTCCGGGCAGCGGGTGGAGCCGAGCCAGCCGCGGGCGATCCCGGTCAGGGGGTGCCCGGCGGGGCAGGTGTCGCGCCATGCCTCGTCCGGCTCGACGGAGAACCGGTGGGCGGCGCGCGGGACCAGCAGTCCGGCCGCTGCGCCCCAGAGTGCGGCGAGCACTGTCAGCATGGCTTCCACGGAGCCGACCCTAAGCGGGTGCCGGGCACCGGTCATGGGTCCTGGGACCCACTGCGCACCGTTCCGGACCCAGCAGCCGTCACCGGGCGCTACCTTCATGGCCATGGCTCAATGGCGCAATGGCAGCGGTACGTTGACGGTCACCGACGCACAGGGAGGTCAGGGGCGGCGAATCCCGTTGCGGATCGCGGCCTCGTACCGGGCCCGCAGCCGGGGGCTGCTCGGGCAGGACGGGATCGACGGTGCCCTCATGATCACCCCGTGCGGGAGTGTGCACTGCTTCGGGATGCGGTTCACCATCGACGTGGCCTACCTGGACCGGAAGTTCAAGGTCCTGGCGGTGCGCACGATGAAGCCCGGACGGCTGGGGCTGCCCCGGCTGCGGGCCCGGCACGTGATCGAGGCGGAGGCCGGGGCGATGGAGGAGTGGGGGCTGCGGCCGGGGGCGCGGGTGGAGATCGTCCAGGACTCGGCCGACGGCAACTGAGGTGGCCGTGGCACCCGTTTCGTGACGCCCGCTTTGTGGCACCCGTTTCGTGACGCCCGTCCCGTAACGTTCGTTCCTTAACGCCCGTTTCACAAGGAACCTCCCGCAACGCCCCTTTCGCGGCGACCTGTTCGTGAGGGATTGGGGGCGTTCCCGGCCCCCGCTCCCCGCCCCGCCTCCCGCTACGGCCGGAGCTTGGTGCGGGAGAGCGGCAGGGCGGGCGCGATCGACCAGAGGACCTCGGCCTCGTCCTCGCCGGGGTTGTCCCAGGCGTGCGCGGCCCGCGCCGAGAACGTCGTCGAGTCACCGGCCTCCAGGAGCCTGGGCTCGCCGTCCACGCTCAGCCGCAGCGTGCCGCGGACCATGTAGGCGAAGACCGTCTCGGCCTCCAGGCTGTACGCGCCGCCGGAGCCGCCGCCCGGCCGCAGGATCGTCCGCATGACCTGGACGTGCCGCTCCTCGGCGGGCGTGAGGAGGAACTCCTCGATGCCGTGCCCGCCCATCTCCAGCCTGGCGCCCAGACCGCTCTTGACGACGTCCTGGTCCGGATAGTCGAAGAGCGTGGCGATGCCGGTGCCCAGGGCCTCGCAGATACGGATCAGGGTCGGGACGGAGACCGAGGTCTTGCCGCGCTCGGCAAGGCTGACGAATCCCTTGGTCACACCCGCCGCCTCGGCGACCTGCGCGAGCGTCAGCCCCTGCGCCAGGCGGAGCTCGCGCAGCCGCGGACCGATCGTGGACATGTGGCTGTCAGGGGCTTCGGACATGGCGGACACGCTACCTGTCGGGGTCGTCACCGTCGGTGGCCGGGGGAAAAAGCAGGTCGGAAGGGTCTTTACCCATCGAGTTTAGTGCTGTAAAACTCTGACGAAAGTTTAATGGCACTAAACAGGGTGCCCCGGCGGCCGCCGCGCCTCCCCCTTCGCCGGCCGCCGCACCCCTCCCCCGACCGTTCCGCACCACCCGAGGAGTAAGCCGATGAGCTCCCCGTCCTCCCAAGAGAGCACCGCGCGCACCGTCCGCGGCGTCGTCTTCCGCTCCCCGGACCAGGAGGTGACCGTCACCGACGTCACCCTGGCCCCGCCCGGCCCCGGCGAGGTCGAGGTCGCCGTGACGGCGGCCGGCGTCTGCCACTCCGACCTCCACGTCCTGCGTGGCGAGTGGGACCACCCCACCCCGGTCGTGATGGGGCACGAGGGCTCCGGCGTGGTCACCGCGCTCGGCGACGGCGTCACCGGCCTGGAGATCGGCGACCACGTCGTCCTGTCCTGGGTCCCCTCCTGCGGCACCTGCCGGTTCTGCCTGGCCGGGCGGCCCGCCGCGTGCGCCCTGGTCGCCGAGGTCGTGGCGCCCGGCGGAGTGCTGTACGACGGCACCAGCCGGCTCTCCGTCGACGGCGAGAAGGCCCACCACTACCTGGGGGTCTCCTCGTTCGCCGAGCGCGTCGTGGTCCCCGCCTCCGGTGCGATCAAGGTCCGCGAGGACGCGCCCCTCGACGTCATCGCCCTGGTCGGCTGCGCCATCGCCACCGGTGTCGGCGCGGTCCGCAACACGGCGGGCGTCGAGGCCGGGGCCACCGTCGCCGTCATCGGCTGCGGCGGCGTGGGCCTGTCCTGCGTGCAGGGCGCCCGGCTGGCGGGGGCCGGCCGCGTCGTCGCCGTCGACGTCGTACCGGAGAAGCTGGAGCTGGCCCGTCGGCTCGGCGCGACGGACACCGTCGACGCCCGGGACGGCGACGTCGTCGCGGCCCTGCGCGCCCTGGTCCCGGAGGGACTGGACTACGTCTTCGACGCCATCGGCAAGATCGAGACCACCGAGCAGTCCATCGCGGCGCTCGGCCAGGGCGGCGCCGCCGTCATCGTCGGCCTCCCGCCGGCCGGCCGCACCGCGCGCTTCGACCCCCTCGCCCTCGCCGAGGCCGACCAGCGCATCCTCGGCTCCAACTACGGCTCGGTCGACGCCGCCCGGGACATCCCCGCGCTGGTGGACCTCGTGGTGTCGGGCGACCTCGACGTGGAATCGATGATCTCGGCACGGCGTCCGCTGGACGAGGCGGGCGACGCACTGGCCGACCTCGCCGCCGGCCACGCCCTGCGCCAGCTGCTGATGATGGAGGAGGACCGGACATGAGCACCGCCGGAAAGCAGACCACCGACGCGAAGCCGGCCGACGGCCTGGCCCACCGCTCCGTCTCCACCTTCGAGGTCGGCGCGCAGAGCGTCGCCAACGTCGCGCCCAGCGCCGTCATCGCGTTCGCCCCCGCCAGCATGGCCGCGTCCGCGGGCAACGGCGCCTGGTTCTCCTTCTTCCTCGCCATGGCCGCCGTGCTCGCCATCGCGTACTGCATCTGCGTCTTCGCCCGCAGGCGCGCCGGGGTCGGCTCGTTGTACGCCTTCTCCCGGCTCTCGCTCGGGGCGCCCGGCTCGTTCGTGACCGGGTGGGCGCTGCTCATCGGGGCGGTGTGCATCGGCTCGGGTTCGCTGGCCGGTGCCGGCTACTACACGGCGCGCGCCCTCGACCAGATCGGCATCGGGCTCTTCACCGGCATCCCCGGACAGATCCTGCTCGACGTGCTGCTGGCCGCCGTCGCGATCCGGCTGACGATCGCCAGTGTGCGGACCGCGGCCCGGGTCGCCTCCGTCCTGGAGGTCGTGTCGATCGTCCTCATCGTCGTCGTGCTGGTCCCGGCCTTCTTCAAGAGCGGGAACATCATCGACACCGAGCAGCTGAGCCTCAGCGGCTCCACCCTCGACGGCGTCGTCTTCGCCGTGGTGCTGGGCGTGCTCGGCTTCGTCGGGTTCGAGGGCGCCGCGTCGCTGGGCGCCGAGGCCACCGACCCGTACCGGGCGATCCCCCGCTCGGTGATGGGCAGTGCGGTGCTGGCCGGTGTGCTGTACATGTTCGCCACGTACGCCCAGGTCGCCGGGTTCGGCGGGGCGGACGCCCTGGCGGGGAGCGCCGACCCGATGGACGAACTGGCGGAGCTGTCCGGCCTCGGCTTCCTGAAGTTCTTCCTGCACGCGGGCTTCGCGGCCTCGTTCGTGGCCGTGGTGATGGCCTGCGTCACGGTCTCCGCCCGGCTGCTGTTCGGCATGGCGAAGGAGGGCGTGATGCCGGCCCGGCTCGGTGTCGCCCACCCCCGCCACCGGACCCCGTCCGCGGCCATCTGGGCCGTCGCCCCGTTCGTCGCGGTCCCCGCGGTGCTGGTGGTCGGCGCCGGGACGGAGCCGCTGGACGCGACGACGTACATCGACACCATCGGCGTCTTCGGCTACATGCTCAGCTACACCCTGGTGTGTCTGGCCGCGCCGCTGTTCGTGCGCCGGATCGGGGCCCGCGGGCTGCTGGTCTCCTGGACCCTCGGCCTGATCGGGGCCGCCGCGATGGTCTACGTCTTCTACCGCAACCTGTGGCCGGTCCCGGAGTCCCCGCTGAACGTGCTGCCGTACGTGTTCGTCGGCGCGCTGGTCGTCGGGATCGCCGGATTCGCCGTGCTGCGGGTCCGCAGGCCGGAGGTCGCCGAGCGCGCCGGAACGTTCGCGGACGACCTGGACTGACCCCCGGGCCCGCCTCCCGGCGCCCGCCCGTCCCCCGGTGCCCCGCTCCCCCGCTTCCCGCGGGCGGTGCGGGGCACCACTCGTTGGGCCCGACTTTGGGGCCAAGGGCCCAGGTCACCCGGCTCGTACATCCGTACGCTCACGCTCGAACCCGAAATGTTGAACTGCGGGCTCGGGCATGGCAAGTGGACGTCGGAGAGGGAGAACCGTGACTGGTGGCGGGGGCTGGGGAAGCGGAAGCGCGGGCCGCATACCGCCGGGGAACGGGGGTGCCGGCTCCGGCCAGAGCGGCGGCGTGTTCTTCGCTCTGACCCGCAGCTGGGCCGCCGGTGCGCTGGTGTACATCGCCGCCGGGTACCTCGTGTCGCGCGGGCTCGTCGAGATGCTGGCCACCGAGGAGCGGCTGGCCAGCTTCGGCTGGCGGCTGGGGGTGCTGCACGTCCCGAACGTCATCACGACCGTCCTCACGGTGCTGGCCGCCGCCCGCGTCCTGCCCGACGAGCACCGCGAGTCCCGCCTCGTGTCCCTGTCGGCCGCCCTCGGCGTGCCGGTTGCCGCGCTCGGCTACGGGCTCGCCGTGTCCTGGCACGTCATGAACATCGAGGGCACGCTGATGCCCATCGTCTCGCTGGCGACCGGCGCGGCGGCCGGACTGGCCGTCGACCGGCTCCTGGACGACCGAGCGGACGACCCGGCACCGGCCCCGTACCACCCGTACTCCTGGCGGGACGGCGGTGCCACCGCCATGGAGTACCTGGGGGTGGTCGTCCTCGTCGTCACGCTGATCGGCGCGATGTCCATGGCGGGCGTCGGCGGCCAGATCGGCGAGCGCATCCGCTGCGCGGTCAGCGCGCTGGGCGGCGGCGGGGGCGGCTGCTCCACGGGCGGCGGCAACAACGGGGAGAACACCGCCAAGCCGAAGACGGACGCCGACTACGAACCCAAGATGTGCCAGGTCTCCAGCATCACCGACACCGTCGGCGGCAAGGTGAAGATCGGCTGGTTCGAGTGGGGCAACGAGTACGGCTTCCAGCAGAAGGTCAGCCAGGCCAGCACGGACGTGAACGAGGACGGCAAGGTCGACGAGAACGACAAGCTGGTCTACATGACGTTCACGGACGCGGCGTCGGCCGGCGCCACCGCCAGCACCCCCGGCGTCAAGCTCGGCAAGCTGGGCAAGGCCGATGTGGACGTCGGCGGCGGCATCAAGATCACCAACGGTGACACCTGGGTCTTCAAGAGCGAGGAGGAGGCCCAGAAGATGCGCGACGACATCGAAGAAATGAAGATGTGGGAGACCTCCACGAAGTACAGCGGCGGCTACGGCGGCGGCTGGTACTCCGGAATGAAGTGGGCCGACAAGAAGAAGCAGGTCGAGGACCAGATCGGCAACAAGAAGATCTCCTACTCGACCATCGGCCTCAACGGGTACGCGGACGGCGGCCTCTCCATCAGCGCGGGCGACGAGTCCGAGCTGGGCGCGAAGCTCGGCGGCAAGGCGAAGTTCTCCCCCGAGGTGACCATCACCAAGGACGACGTCAACGGCAACGAGTCGTACACGTACACCGCCAAGCTCGAACTGGAGGGCAAGGTCAGCGGTTCGGCCGGTCCGCTCGGCGGCACGGCCGGCGTGAAGGACAACCGGACCGGGGCGATCACCGTCACCCGCGACCAGAAGACCGGCAAGATCGTCCGCATCGACATGACCCAGACCCTCGAAGGCGGTTCCACCTCCAACAAGGGCGAGGTCAAGGGCGACAACGGCGAGAAGGGCAAGGACAAGCGGGGCGGCAAGGTCAGCGGCTCCGACTCCTCCGGCGAGACCGGCATCCAGGTGCAGAGCAACTCGATCGTCTTCGGCAAGGACACGGACAAGGCCACCGAGGACAAGCGGGCCATCGCCGAGCAGTGGCTCGACGGCTCCGGCAACAACACCGCCCCGTTCGAGTACATGTTCGGCGACCACTCCATGCAGGACCGGCCCACCGGCGGCGACCCCTTCGAGCAGCTGATGTTCGAGGACGGCCTGTCGAGCTCCATGAAGTACAACGGCCTGACGGACGCCCAGGAGTTCGGCTTCGAGGTGTCGCTCGGCATGAGCCTCGGGTTCTCCATCTCCGACGAGCACAAGAAGGAGACGCTGACGGACGCGGAGTTCCTCGGGGCCCCGCAGGGCGACAAGCGCTCGTACCTGCCGTACAGCTACTGCGCGAAGTAGCGACGGCGGTGCGACGGGCGGTACCGGGCCCGGCTACGGTGCCCGGTAACCGCGGCCACCACGCACGACGACAAGGCGATAGGCGATGACGACGACGATGAAGATGTCCCGGGCGATCGGCGCAGCTGCTGCCGCCGCCATCGGCCTCGCCCTGCTCGCCGGCTGCGGCGGCGACCCCGCCGCCGTCCCGGAGGGCTGGGGCACACTCGACACCAGGAGCCTCTCCGTCGGTTACCCGGAGGACAAGGGCTACAAGGAGCAGGCAAAGGCCGACCGCGCCGAGTCCAACGCCGCCGTCGCGCTCAAGAAGGAGGGCGGGGTGCGGTCCGGCATGGTCTCCGTCCAGCTCGACTTCGCCACGGGGGTGGACGACGCCGACGAGGCAGCGGCGGCGGCGGGCGCCGGGATCGGTCTCGGGGCGACCCGCAAGAACACCGAGGACGTGCGGCTCGCGGGCCCGGAAGGCGCCCGCGACGCCCGCCGGATCGACTACGAGTTCCTGTCGAGCGGCAAGGACGGGACCCCGGCGCCCGGCACCCGGATGACGGGCGTCGTGGTGGCCGGTGTCGACTCCGAGGACGTGCCGTTCGCCGTCCGGATCAACGCCGTGAAGGGCGCGCTGAGCAAGCAGGACCTCGACGCCTTCGTCGACTCCATCACGGTCAAGTAGGCCGAGTAGGTTGGTTCGGTCAAGTAGGCCGAGCAACGGACCGGGAGCACCCGTTCATGCAGATCCTGCCCGGTGGCACTGCCACGTTCCTGCTGCTGTTCGGCCTGTTCCTCGGCGCGTTCGCGGTCCGTTCGGCGCTGCGCCTGTACCGGGTGCTGCGGCTGCTGCAGCGCGGTGAGCGCGTCGGGGGCCGGTGCACGGACCGCCTGACGGTGGACCGGGGCCCCGGCTCGGAGCGCGGCTACACCACCGAGTACGTCTTCGCGTTCCGCACCCGCGACGGCCGCGACGTCGAGTTCACCGCCCGCGCCCCGGGCCCGTTCGGCTTCGAGGTCGGGGCGCCAATCCAGGTCAGTTACGACCCGGCCGACCCGGAGCACAGGGTCACGATCGCCGGGCCGGAGGCGTGGGGGCCGGTGCTGATGCCGGCGGTGTTCACGCCCATGCTCGGGGCGTTCGCGGGGATGCTGCTGGCCGGTTTCGCGGCGATGCGGGGCTGGATCTGAGGCACGGTACGCCCGTGACCCCGGGCGTGCACGGACCGCGGGCATTCCCCCGGGCGTGCACGGACCCGTGACCCTCAGAACGTGGCGCGGTCGAACGGCTTCGGAAGCCCCTCCAGCGCCCCGGCCTCCCGCAGCCGCTCGTTCGCCCCGATGACCGTGTCGATGTCCGGGAGCTTCGTGCCGCCGCACGTGAGGTCGACGACCAGACCGTCGTGCGCGGTGCGGACGTACGTCCCGGGCAGGTCCTCGGGGGCGCGGGCGGCCCGGCCGGCGGAGAGGAAGACCGCCCGGCCGCAGCGGGGGTCGCTGTTCTTCAGGTCGAACCGCTCGGCCACCGCCCGGTACTGGGGCCGGTCGTACACCTGGCCCGCGTCGAACTCCCAGTGCTCCGCGAGGAGCCGCAGGATCTCCGGGGCGCGGCGGATCACCTCCGCGGTCTCGTCCACCTCGCGCGAACGGAAGGAGAGCGCGACGGAGTTGCCCGCGTACTGCGAGGTGCTGCCCGCGTGGATCGCCAGGGACACGTGCGCCGAACCGGGGTTGCGCGCCCACAGCGACGCGGTGTAGCCGATCACGTCGAGGTCGGGGCCCGTGTTCCCCCGCTCGATGTACTCCGCCAGCGCGGCGGCCGAGGGCTCCAGCACCGGATCGGACGGGCTGCCTTCCCCGGCCTCGTGCCACCCGTCGAAGGTCGAGCCGTCCATGTCCTTGAGCGCGGCGAACGTCACGGCCCAGCGCTCGGCGACGTCCGCCACTGATTCCCCACGAAGGCCCCAGAGGCCGTTCACCACGACGTTCAGCACGACACGTTCTCCCTGGGGCCCGGGCCCCGGTCCTGGATCCTCGGTTCTCGGCTCGCTGTCCGCCGTTCTTCCGGCGCTCAGTTGCCGACCACGTCCCCGGGGGTGTTGATCACCTTAACCGGGATGCCCCGGTCCTCGAACATCTCCCGCGCCGCCTCGGCGACGTCCGGGTCGGACATGTGCCACTCGACCGGCTTGCCGCGGGCCGCGTCGACCTGCCGACTGGCCTGGTCCGCCCACCGGTCGGCGACCTTCGGGGTGAGCGTCCCGGTGTCGGCGTCGTAGAAGTCCTTGCCCCGGTACCCGTACTTCGCCTCCAGGTAGGTGCCCCGCGAGGCGTCCCAGCCGTCGAAGTCGACCGGCTTGCCCGTGAGTTTGTCCAGCGGCACCCGGTACTCCTTGCCGCGGCCCACCTTGGAGATCTGCTCCTGGTAGCGGGCACCCATCTCGGTCGGGTAGCTCCAGACGCCCGGCTTGATCTCCTGCCAGTTGCCCTCGCCGCCGTCCTTGGAACCGGTCGTCGGGTCCTTCAGGTCCTTGTACCACTCCGGCTTCGGCTGGTTCTGGGCGCGCTCCAGGTCCTTCTTCCGCTTGGCCGCCTTCGCGGCCGCGGCGGCCTCGTCGGCCAGTCGCTGGGCTTCCTCGGCGGCTGCCTTCTTCTCCGGGTCGACCTCGCCGCAGTCCTGCGCGAAGAACCCGACGGGCACGGACGTGCGCGGGCCGGCCAGGACCCCGGTGCCGGTTCCGGGCAGACCCGGTGCGGTGCCACCGCCGTACGGGACCCGCAGGCGGCCGCCCAGGCCGACGGTGCAGCCCTTGAGACCGGCTTCCTCGGCGGCGTCGTCGGCGTGCTGCCGCGCTTCCTTCGCGGCCTTCTCGGCGGCGTCGACGTCGCCCGCCTTGGCGGCCTTCTTCGCCTTGGACGCGGCCTCCGACGCCTTCTGGGCGACCTCGCCCAGCTTGCCGAGTTTCCCGAGCTTGCCCAGCTTCCCGAACTTGCCGATGAGCTTGGCCTCGCCGTACCCCGGGATGAGGAGGGAGCCGATGTTCCAGAGACCGGTGCCGATCGCCTGGCCCTCGTTGCCCTCCTTCCACATGTCCCGGACCTCGTCGCCGATGAACATGTCGTCGAGGACCTTGAGGCCGGTGCCGCCGGACGCCTTGGTCCAGTCCCAGATCGCACCGAGGTAGTCGCCCTTGGACCACTTGTCACCGGCGCCCTTGGAGTCCTGACTCCACTTGTCGCCGAGGCTCTTGCCGTAGTCCATCAGGCCGTTCCACGCATCGACGGGGTGGAAGATCGTGTCGATCGTGCCCGTGATGTCGCCCCACAGGCCGTCGCCGATCAGGCCCTCGAAGAAGCCGCCGGTCTGGTGCGCGGCGCAGGAGAAGAACGCGCCGATGCCCGAGGTGCAGCTCTCGTCGTCGCCGTCGCCGTTGTCGCCGCCGTCGTCCGGGACGTCGCCCCCGTCCACCTCTCCCGAGGTGTCCACGTCGTCGCCGCCGTCGTCGACCTGGATGGTGTCGCCGCCGGTGGAGCCGGAACTGCCGGAACCGCCGGATGCGTCCGAACCGCCCGACGCCCCGGAGCCGCCCGACGCGTCGGCGCCGCCGGAACCGCCGGAACCTCCCGAACCGGTCGTGGTGCCGCCCGCCGTGTCCGAGCCGCCGGAACCCGAGTCCGATCCGCCCGAGTCCGATCCGCCGGAGTCCGATCCGCCGGTGGTGGTCGAGCCCCCGGAGTCCGTGCCGCCGGCCGCGTCGGACCCGCCCGAACCCGTGCTGCCGCCGGACGAGGCCCCGTGACCCGCCTCCACCTCGCCGCCGCCGGGCGCGGGGCAGGCGCTGCCGGTCAGCCGGCAGATCGCGTCCTGCATGCCGCCGGTGATCTGGGCGCCGATGCCCGTGACGACGAGCCCGGCGATGAGGGCCACGACCACCAGGACCATGCCCAGGTATTCCATCGCGGTCTGACCGGCGTCGTCACGGCGCCACCTGATCATGCGCGCGATGCTGAACCGCCGGTGCGGGGCACGCTGTTCGGGGCTCAGGTCGAACCACTCGCGGGAACTCGCCCGGAACAGCAGGACAACGACGACAACGGGGATCACCAACTGTGTGATGCCCCGCCCGCCCCCGTCCTTGCCGAGGGTCGACAGCGCCCCTGTGATGAACCAGACGTGCACGGCGAGCAGGCCGCGCCAGATCCAGACGCCGCCCGTGCGCACGTAGAGCGACAGCACGAGACCGATCACGCTCGGCAGCGCCGCGTACAGCAGCAGCCCGAAGAGCTGGCCGTCGACCTCGTTGACCGCCGACGCCACCGTCAGGACACCGGTACCGCCCAGCACCGCGGCCGCGAAGAGCAGCCGGACGAGGATCAGTACCGCCTGCAGCGGTCGCGGCAGGGACTGTCTGCCCTGCCGGGTCATGGCGATGCCACCACCGTCGGCGCCGCCCGCAATCGCGAATCCACCTGTGCCAGACACGACGAGTCCCCCAGCTTGCCGGTGCGCGGCCACAGTTCAGCCACTCCACGCATCCGACCACACCGGCACCCTTCGGGGCATGGGCCCCAGGGCCCAATGCAACGCTCAAAGTCACCGATTCTTATGGGAGTTGCGGAGCAATGGAACAAACGGGACACCCCTCGGCACCCCGCCGACCCCGGTCGACACCGGTCGGCCCCGCCGCCGCTACCGCACGGGGACCTCGCTGCCGAACAGCATCCAGGGCGACTGGTCGTAGGAGGCCACCCCGGACAGCTGCGGCTGCACCGCGGCGATCTCGTGCCGCACGGCGAGCGTGTCGGGCCAACTGTCGAAGCACGCCGTCCCGTTGATGACGACACTGCTCCAGTCCGTCGCCACGGAGGCGCCCTCGCGGTCGACGACGAACCCGATGCAGAGCACGGAGGCCCGCCCTATCGCCTCCCGGATCGCCCGCGCGGCCGCCTCCTGCTCGTCCCGGGTCAGCAGGCCGAACCCGAATTCCAGCGCGACGACCCCGTCCCGCATCCGGTAGACGCGGGAGGGCACCTCGGTGCCGCTGCTCGTCCACAACAGGAAGTCGACCGTGTCGAGCCGTTGCAGCCCGGCCAGCAGCACGAGCTGCTCCCGGGTCACCCAGGACGGAGCGGCCCGGGAGCCGGGCCCCGGACCGAGAAGCGTGACCCGTCTGGTGACGGGGTGGGCGAGCCGCAGCCCCGCCGCGTCGAGGTCGCCGAAGAGGGACTCGGCGTCCGGTCGGCTCCAGCCGAGATGGTACGAGTAGAAGAAACCGTCACTCATCGACACATCACCCCATGAACGGATACAGGTGGAGCGTGCAGATCAACGTGCGTGCGGGCGCGCCGGACGGACGCCCGTGACGGGCGCCGGGTCGGGTGTGCTCACGATTGGTCACGCATGAGCGTAATGAGATTCATCCGTGCGGGCGTGGGCCCACGGACCCAGGGCGGACCCCAATGGTCCGGTACCGGACCCCGGCCCCGGCCCCGGCCCCGGTACCGACGCCGGTGCCCCGCCGCCGGTGCCGGGGCCGTGCGGGTGCCGGTTTATACGATGGACAGACCCCGGTCCGTCGCCCATGGTGTACGTCGATGACACGCACCGATTCGCCTCCCGCATGGGACGAGCGCACCCAGCTGGCCACCTTCCTCGACTACGCCCGCGACACCGCACGCGCGAAGTGCGAGGGCGTCTCCCCCGACGACGCCCGCCGGGCCCCGCTGCCGGGCTCGCCCCTGATGACGATCGCCGGGCTGATCAACCACCTCAGCTGGGTCGAGTACCACTGGTTCGAGGTGGTCTTTCTCGGCGGGGAGGACGAGGGCCCCTGGACGGACGAGGACCCCGACCGCGAGATGCGCATCGCGGTGGACATGCCGCTCGCCGACGTCCTCGCCCTGTACGCGGAACGGACCGCCCGTTACCGCGAACTGGTCGCCTCCCACGACCTGGACACCCCGGCGGAGCGTCCGCGCCGGGACGGCAGGTCCCCCGATCTGCGCTGGATCGTCCTGCACCTGATCGAGGAGACCGCCCGGCACAACGGCCACCTCGACATCATCCGCGAGATCGTCGACGGCACCACCGGCGTCTGATCCGGCACCCGCACCGCACACCACGCCCCGCCCCGGAACACCGGGCGGGGCCGTGGTGTGATGGCGCCGTGAGCCGCGCCACCGAAGAGACCAACCGCCGCATGCTCCGGGCCCGGGACGCGATGGACCGCGCCTACGCGCAGCCGTTGGACGTCCCCGCCCTGGCCCGGATCGCCCATGTGTCCCCGGCGCACTTCGCCCGTACCTTCCGGGCCACGTTCGGCGAGACGCCGCACCGCTACCTGCAGCGCCGCCGGGTGGAGCGCGCGATGTTCCTGCTGCGGGAGACCGACCGCCCCGTGACGGACATCTGCTTCGAGGTCGGCTTCGGCAGCCCGGGGACGTTCAGCCGCACCTTCCACGACATCGTCGGCAGGTCGCCGCGGACGTACCGCAAGGAGACGGTGGCCGCGGGCGTGCCGACGTGCTTCACGATGGCGTGGACCCGGCCGAGCGCCTGACCGCCGGCCCCGTACCGCTTCCCCCGCGCCCCCTTCCCGCACCCCTTGTCTCGTGCCCGCTCCCCGATCGAGCAGTTCCGGATAAGTTTTCCCCGGGACGGCCCCGTAGCGTGATGCACATGTTCAACGCCATCACGCACTCGCAGATATACGTCCTCGACCAGGACGAGGCCCTCGACTTCTACGTGGGCAAGCTCGGCCTGGAGGTCGTCGCCGACATCGACATGGGTTTCATGCGCTGGCTGGCCGTCGGCGTCCCCGGCCACCCCGAGCGCCAGGTCCTGCTGGAGAAGCCGGGCGCCCCGGCGATGTCCGAGGAGACGGCGGAGCAGGTCCGCGACCTGGTGACCAAGGGGGCGATGGGCGGCTGGCTCATCCTCACCACCGACGACT
The DNA here is from genome assembly GCF_040612315.1 of Streptomyces sp. NPDC006435. NCBI lineage: Bacteria > Bacillati > Actinomycetota > Actinomycetes > Kitasatosporales > Streptomycetaceae > Streptomyces > Streptomyces sp. NPDC006435. The sequence continues at coordinate 79,688 of NZ_JBEXPY010000023.1, read as the reverse complement.
GCCGCAAGACGTACGAGACGCTGCTGGGCCGGGGCGTCGAGTTCACCGAGGAGCCCACCGACCGCCCGTACGGGACCGACTGCGGTCTTCGCGACCCCTTCGGCAACCGCATCCGCTTCACCCAGCCGAAGGGCTGATCGGCCGTCACGTCCCGTGCCCCTTCGGCGATACAGGACCGGATCCGACCTATTGGGTTCCTATGGTCGTCACGTCCCGAAGAACCCCGAGGAAGGACGTGACCGATGAACCGCATCGTGCCCGAAGGCCGCACCGCCGTCGCCCCCTGGGTGGTGACCGACGACACCGGTGCCCTGTTCGACTTCCTCACCGCCGCGTTCGGTGCCGAGGAGCTCGCGCGGGTACCGGTCGAGGACGGCAGCATCGGCCACGGCGAGATCCGGATCGGCGACACGACCGTACTGGCCTTCGACCGGCGGTCGGACTGGCCGGTGATGCCTTCGCTGCTGCGGGTGTACGTCCCCGACGCGGACGCCGCCATGGCCGCCGCCGTCGCCCACGGGGCGCGGGTGGTAACCGAGGCCGCCGATGCCGCGTGGGGGGATCGCGGCGGCCGGGTGCGGGACCCGTTCGGCAACATCTGGTGGGTGGTCAGCCACATCGAACAGGTCGCGCCGGACGAGACCTGGAAGCGGATGTCGGAGCCGAAGTACGTCGAGTCGATGCGCATGGCCCAGGAAACCCTGGACGCCGAGCTCAGCGGCCGCGAGAAGGGCGTGGCGAGCGCCCCGCTGCGCCCGGCGGACTGAGCCGGCCGACCAGGGCGCCGGGTGCCGGTCCCGGCGCCCGGCGCGCTACCCGGCGTTCTCGGCGTGTTCGGCCGCCTTCTCCACCATGACCCGCACGAACCCCGCCAGGACCCGGTCGGCCCCGTCGGCGATCGGGGGTTCGACGGCCAGATGGGCGGCCTGCCGGGCGTCGATCAGCGCCAGCACCAGCAGGGGGTGCTTGGAGTAGACGTTGTGCTCGTCGCCGTTGTTCTCGCTCCGGGCGGTGTGCAGCGCCTCGAAGGCGACCACGGCCGCGCTCTCCGGGGCGACGTCGGCCAGCATGTCCGCGATCGAGCTCAGGATGTACAGCCGGTACTCGTGCCGGATCTCGGTGGCGAATCCCGCCAGTTGGGCCGCCAGGTCCTGGGCCGTCCGCCGCGGCACCTCCCGCACCACCTGCTCCACGGTGTACGCCATCGAGTACCACGTGTCCGCGCCGGGACCGGCCGGGGCCGTCCGCAGGCAGTCGGCGACGAGTTCCGCGGCCTGTCCGGGCGCCGCGGGCAGCAGTGCGTCGGCCACGGAGCACAGGACGTCCAGGCGCCGTTTCGGGTCGGTGATGCCGTCCGCGATGTCCCTGGCCCGTGCCGGGTCGGTGTCGACCAGGGCCATGGCGGCGATCGCCCCGGCCCATCCGTCCTCCCCCGGTCCCGCGTGTTCCCGGGCGATCCGCTCGGCCTCCCGGAAGATCCGTCCCGCCCGGCCCGGGTCGCTCCGGACCAGCTCCCGCCCGACGGCCACCATCGCCTCGACGCGTACGTCCGCCTGGTCGGCGGGGATGTCGCGGGCGATCCGCTCGGCCCGGTCGGGATCGACGTCCAGGAACCGCACGACGACGTTCAGCCGCTCCTCCGCCCAGTCCCCCTCGCGGGGAAGGTCGCGGACCATCCGCTCCGCCCGGTCCGGGTCCACGGGGACCAGCTCGTACGCGAGCGAGAACAGGGCCCCCACCCGGTCGCCCTCGCCGGGCAGGCTGCGGGCGATCCGCTCGGCGCGGTCCGGGTCCCGCTTCTCCAGTACGGAGCAGAGCTCGTTCAGGGCCTGCACCCGGTCGTTCCCGTCGGAGAGGCTGCGGGCGATCCGCTCGGCCCGTGCCGGGTCGGCGAGGACCGACTCGCGCGCGAGCGACAGCAGCGCCGCCGCCCGGCCGCCCGCTCCGGAGAGGCCGCGGGCGATCCGTTCGGCCCGGTCGGGGGCCCTGACGGCCAGGGCCCCCGCGACCGCCGCCAGGACCGGTTCGAAGTACCGGGCGTGCTCCGTCGAGGCCATGCCGACGGCGATCCGCTCCGCACGGTCCGGCGCCACGGCGGCCATCTTCCGGGCGACCGAGGCCAGGAGCTTGGCGTCGTCCCGGCCCATCGGTTCCTCGACGATCTCCCGGACCATCCGCTCGGCCCGTGCCGGATCGCACGGGGCCATGCCCTCGGCGGCGACGCACAGCGCCTCCCGGCGGGTCCTGCGGTGCCGCCAGCCGCGGATCTCCCGGGCCGTGGTCTCGGCCCGCTCGGCCATCGACATCGCCCGGACCCGGTCGACGCCGGCCAGTTCCGCGGCGGTCCCGGCCAGGGTCCGGACCCGGGTCAGGGGGTCCGGCAGCGCGCGTGCGTACCCCTCGGCCTCCTGGGCGAGACGACCGCCCCGGTTCGGGTCGGCCGGGAGGACTGCGGCCGCGAGGTGTGCCAGCGTCCGGGCGAGTTCGTCCGTGCCGGAGATCTGGCGGCCGACCTCCTCGGCCCGCACCAGCAGTTTCCGGGCCCGCTCCCTCGAACGCCCACGCTCCTGCTCCCGGGTCCGCGCCTCGCGCCCGGCGCGTTCGGCCCGCCGGGCCTCGGCCGCGTCCCGGTCCGGCCCGTCGTCCCGGTCCGGTCTCTCGTCCCGCACGGCCCCGGAGTCCCGCGCACCATGCCGCCTGTCGTCCCTCGCACCGTCCCGCCCACCGGAACCGCTGCCGGACTCAACGTCCCGGCCGACGGGGCCGGAACCGCCACCGGGCCCGACACCCGGATCACCGGAGCCGGAACCGCTCCCGCTGCCGCTCCCCGGGCCCGCCTCGCGCACGGCGGAGCCGGAGCCGGTCACGGTCGCGACGTCCCGGTCGGCGATCATCGTGACCACGGGGGCCGGGAGCCACGACGGCCCGGAGTCGTCCGGCACGGGGACCCGGTCGAGGATCTCCGACACCGTCGGCCGGTCCCCCGGGTCCTTCGCGAGGCAGTCGGCGACCAGCGGGAGGAGGCTCGCGGGCAGCCCCGTCAGGTCCGGATCCTCGTGGACGGAACGGTAGTTGACCGCGTGCGGCGCCCCCTCGCCGAACGGACCGGCGCCCGTCGCCGCGTAGACCAGCACCCCGCCGAGCGCGAACACGTCCGCCGGGGGACCCGCCTCGTTGCGGACCACGTGCTCGGGGGCCATGAAACCGGGCGTGCCGATCATCAGGCCGGTCCGGGTGAGCTGGGTTTCGTCCGCCGCCCGCGCGATCCCGAAATCGATCAGCCGCGGCCCGTCGGCGGCCAGGAGCACATTGCCGGGCTTGAGGTCGCGGTGCACCATCTTGCAGGCGTGCACCGCCGCCAGCCCCTCCGCCAGACCGGCCGCCAGCCGTTCCAGCGCCGGTACCGGGAACCGCCCGTGGTGCCGGACCGCCTCCCGGAGCGAGGGGCCGGGTATGTAGGCGGTGACCAGCCACGGCGCGTCCGCCAGCGGATCGGCGTCCACCACCTGCGCGGTGTAGAAGCCCCCGACCTGGCGTGCGGCCTCGACCTCGCGGGCGAACCGGCGACGGAACTGCGGGTCCGCCGCCAGTTCCGCGCGCACCACCTTCACCGCCACGAGCCGGCCGCCGCGGGAACGGCCGAGGAACACCTGCCCCATCCCGCCCTCGCCCAGCCGCTTCAGCAACCGGTACGGCCCCACCGTCCGCGGATCGCCGGCCTGCAGTCCCTCCACCACAACCTCCATCGGCGCGCACCGGCGGTTCGCCGCGACTCGCCATCACGGCTCGGACACCTCAACTACCTTATTGCCGTGGACCAGTTGATCACCGAAGACCCGACGCACATAGGCCCCTACCGCCTGATAGCCCGCCTGGGCGCCGGCGGCATGGGCCTGGTGTACCTCGGCCGCTCGGAAGCCGGACGGACCGTGGCCGTGAAAGTGGTGCAGGCCGAACACGCCCAGCACCCGGAATTCCGCAAACGATTCGCGCGCGAGGTGGCCGCGGCCCGGCGGGTGGGCGGGACGTGGACGGCGGCCGTGCTCGACGCCGACACCGAGGCACCGGTGCCCTGGGTGGCGACCCAGTACATCCCCGGGCCCGACCTGACCACCGTGGTCGCCGAGGACTTCGGTCCGCTGCCCGAGCATTCGGTGCGCACCCTCGCCAACCGTCTCGCGGCGGCCCTGCAGTCGGTCCACGGGGCGGGCCTGATCCACCGCGACCTGAAGCCGTCCAACGTACTGGTGACGGTGGACGGCCCCCGGGTCATCGACTTCGGCATCGCGCGGGCCATGGACGGCCTCGCCGGGGACAGCCTGCACACCCGTACCGGAATGCTCATCGGCTCCCCCGGCTTCATGTCGCCCGAGCAGGTGCGCGGCCTCGAACTCACCCCGGCCAGCGATGTGTTCTGCCTGGGTGCCGTCCTCGTGTACGCCTCCACCGGCCGCCTCCTGTTCGGCGCCACGGGAATCGGTCTGAGCGCGCACCTCTTCCGGATCGCGGAGGAGGAGCCGGACCTGACCGGCGTACCGGAGTCGCTCGTCGACCTCGTGCGCGCCTGTCTGCACAAGGACCCGGCGCAGCGGCCCACCCCCGCCGACGTGGCCGCCCGCACGGCTGCCGACTCCGACGGCGAATGGCTGCCCGGTTCGGTGCTCGCCCAACTCGGTCGTCATGCCGCGCAGTTGCTGGACTTCGCCCCCGAGACGAGGACCGCCCCGGCGGACCCGCGCGTCCCGGCCCCGTCCGGGCATCCCGCCCCGTCCCTGCCGCTCCCGCCGCCGCCCGCGTACACCCCGACGGCGTCGGCCCCGACGGCGTCGGCCCCGACGGCACCCGCGGACCATCGCCCGTCACCGGGCGGCTACTCGAAATCCCACGCCCCGGTGGGTGCCCCGGCTCCGCACCCCCAGCGGTGGTGGGGGCTGGGGGTGGCCGTACTGGCGCAGCTGCTGGTGCTGACCGGCGTCACGATCACGACCATGGCGCTGCCGGCCATCGCCGCCGACATGAACCTTTCCGCCGACGACATGGGCTCGATCTCCGTCGCCCACGCGCTGGCCTTCGGTGGACTGCTGCTGCTCGGCGGGCACGTCACCGATCTCCTGGGCCGCAAACGCGCGCTGGTCATCGGTGCGGCCGGTTTCGCGGCGGCGTGCGCGATCGGCGGCCTGGCCCCCTCCTCCGGCCTGCTCATCGGCGCCAACGCGCTGCAGGGCGCGTTCGCCGCGCTGCTCTCGTCGTCGTCGCTGGCCCTGGTGTCCACCGACTTCACCGATCCGAAGGAACGCGGCAGGGCCTTCGGGATCTACGCCGCGGTCCTCGGCGGCGGTCTGGCGTTCGGCTTGTTCGTGAACAGCTGGCTGTTCGAGAACCTGAGCTGGCGCATATGCCTGTTCGCCGCTGCCGCGGTCGCCGTGCTCGTCGTGATCGGCGCGGCCGCCCTGGTGCACGACCACCCGGCGCGCACCTCCGCCCGTCTCGACCTGCCGGGCCTGCTGCTCGGTTCAGGCGCGCTCCTCGCCCTCGTCCTCGGTCTCGACCGGGCCCGGGTGGAGCACGGACCCGACATGACCACGTCGGGCGGCTGGACCGACCTCCCGACCCTGCTGCTCCTCGCCGCCGGTGTCCTTCTGCTGGCGGCCTTCGTGAAGTGGCAGACCGGGTCGTCCGGCTCGCTCCTCCCGCAGTCCTTCCTCATGGACCGCAACCGCCTCGGCGCCCTCCTCGCCCTGGCTTCCCTCGGGCTGGGAACGTTCGCCGTGATCCTGATCCTGACCAGGTACCTGCAGGGCGCCCTCGAATACTCCCCCGGCCGGATCGGACTGACCCTGCTGCCCATGGCCGGTGCGGCCGTCGTCGCCACCCAGGTCTCCGCCCGCCTGCGCCACCGGCTGGCGCCCGGCGTCCTGATCGCGCCGGGGCTGCTGCTGGCAGCGGCCGGGCTCGCGGTCCTGGCCGGCCTCGACGCCGACAGCACGTACACCGCCCGGATACTGCCCGGCACCGTCCTCATCGGCTTCGGCGCCGGTCTGGCCCTCACCCCGCTCCTCACCACCGTGACCGACGGAATCACCGCCCGGGGTTCCGGCGGGACCTCGGCGGTGGTCCACGCGGCCCAGCAGCTGGGCTGCTGGATCGCCACGCCCCTGCTCGGCACGGTCCTCGCCTCGGCGGTCTCCACCCGGCTGAGCGGCGCGACGAACGTTCCCCCGCAGCTGGCCGCGGCGGCCGAGTCCGGCTATCCCCTCAGCCCGCAGGGTCTTCCCGAGGCGTTGGCCACCGCCGTGAAGGAGCTGAACGAGGCGATCGTGGACAGTTACTCCGTCGCCCTCTGGTGGACGGCCGCCCTCACCCTGCTCGCGAGCCTGCTCGCCGGGCTGCTGATCACGGCCAGGGCCCCGGGGGCCGCCCCCGCCCCCCGGTGATCCGGCGCGCGGGTACGGGGCCCGTGCCCATGCCCGTACCCTCGCCGTACCCCGAAGAGACGCAGGTCACATCCACCCCTGTCACAACCTGCCGGGCCGTTCCGTCAAGGAGGTGTAGTCATCGAAACGGCAAGGAGTTCACCATGGACGCCCGTCTGAACCTCTTCGAAAACCCGGTCGCGACCAAGTTCCTGAGGCACGTCGTCTCGGCGGGCAAGGTGATCGCGGACTCGACGCTGCCGGCCACCACACAGCACCTGATCGAGATCCGGGCCAGCCAGATCAACGGCTGCGCCTTCTGCACCGACATGCACACCAAGGAAGCCGCCCACATCGGGGAGACCCCGACCCGCCTCAACCTGGTCGCCACCTGGCGCGAGGCCACGGTCTTCACCGACGCCGAGCGCGCCGCCCTGGAACTGGCGGAGCAGGGCACCCGCATCGCCGACGCCGCCGGTGGCGTCACGGACGAGGCCTGGGCGAACGCGGCCAAGCACTACGACGAGGACCAGCTCGCCGCCCTGCTGTCGCTCATCGCCCTCATCAACGCCTTCAACCGGCTGAACGTCATCAACCAGCAGCCGGCCGGCGACTACAAGGTCGGCCAGTTCGGATAACCGACCGGTTCGAAGCACCCGGCCGGTTCGAGGCACCCGGACCTCGACGACAGGGGCCCTGCACCGCGAGCACGTCGCGGTGCAGGGCCCCTGTCGTCGAGGTCGGGGGCCTACGCGGTCCGGTACGCCCGGAGAAAGGTCCGCACTCCCTCGACGACGAGCGGTCGGACGCGGGCGTCCTCCGCCGCATTCGCGGAACCGAGCCTGTCCAGCGCGACGCCGAAGGTCAGCGCGAGGAACTGGTCGGCAGCGAGTCGGGGGTCGGGGACGTCGAGCAGCCCGGCCCCGGCGAAGGCGGCGAGCCGCTCGGCGAGCGCCTCGTCGGGGGTGTCGGCCATGGAGTTGTAGCCCCGGTGCGGCAGGTTGCCGGATTCCGCCCGGACCAGTCGTCGCAGCGTCGCGTACTCCGCCGAGTCGAGCATGTCGGTCGCGATGCGCATCGAGAACGTGACCAGGGCGTCCTCCAGGCCGGCGGCCCCGGTGGGGACGGTGAGGGTCTCGTCGAGGGTGCGCCGGACCGTGGTGACCAGTGACCGGCCGATGTCATCGACGACTGCCCGCAGCAGCGTCCGTTTGTCGCCGAAGTAGTCGTAGACCGTCCGCTTGGACACCTCGGCCCGGGCGGCGACCGCGTCGACGCTGGACCGGTCGAAGCCGTCGGCGAGGAACAGCTCCCGGGCCGCCAGGAGGATTGCGGCCCGCTTCCGCGCGGACCCCTCGCGCAGCGTCTTCGTGGTCGGCGTCTTCATGGTCGGCATGGGCACATCCTAACCTTCCTACACTGCACGGTGTAGTGTAATACTGGCTCGGCGGGTGCCGCACTCGTGCACCCGCTCCGTCCGGCGGAGCCACGCATGAGCCACCTCGGGCACCGCTTCCCCGGGTTCACCCCGCCGGACGGCCTCGGACCTGTCCACAGAGCACCCTGCACCCCGCGCCCGCGCCAACGGCCGCCGTGTCCGCGCCGGGCCCGGCAGGGCGGCAACACCACGCGTACGGCCGGTCTCCTCCCCGCCCGGCAACGACGGAAAGGACGTCCATGACCACAACTCAGGCTCCCCCGGCCCGCATCGGGATCGGGAAGGCAGCTGTCGGGGCCCTCGGCATGCTGGCGGTCGCCACCGGCGCCCTGGAATCGGTGGTGACACCGACGCTCCCGCTCCTGCAGCGCGAGCTGGACATGAGCCCCGCCGAAGGCGCGTTACTCAGCGTCGTGCTCCTCATGACCGGCGCGCTCGTCACACCGGTCGCAGGCGGGTTCGGCGACCGCTACGGCGGAAAACGGGTCCTGATCCGGCTGATGACGGTGGTCTGCGCCGGTGGTCTGGTGTCCGCCCTGGCGCCGAACCTGCCGGTGCTGCTGCTCGGTCAGGTACTGCAGGGAGCGATGGTGGGCGCGCTGCCCCTGTCGTTCGTCCTCGTGCGCGAACACCTCCCCGCGGGAGAGTCGAAGGTGGCCATCGGGGTGGTCAGCGGGTTGTTCGTGGGGGGCGGGATGGTGGGAACACTGTCGGCCGGGCCCGTGGCGGAAGGGCTGTCCCGGCACTGGATGTTCGCGCTGCCGACGATCGCGGTCATCGGGGCCACCGTGCTGGTGAACAGGCTGATGCCGCATGACCCGCCGGCCCGTTCGGACGGTACCGGCGTCGACTGGCCCGGCCTGGTCCTCCTGAGCGGGACGCTGGTCACGCTCATGCTCGTGCTCGTGCTGGCGCCCGACATCGGCTCGCGGCCACTCGTGCTCGGAGGCCTCCTCGTCGCCCTGGCCGCCTTCGTGACCGGATGGACGGCCGTCGAGCGTCGTGCGGCCTCGCCGATGGTCGATCTGCGCATGCTGGCACGGCCCACGGTGTGGAAGTCGTGCGTGCTGACGTTCGTGATCTGCGTCGGCACCTCGGTGGCGGTCCTTCTCGTCCCGCAACTGTTCGCGGTGCCCGCCGACGAGTACGGCTTCGGGGCCGACGCCACCGCGATCGGCTTCTTCCTGCTGCCCGGCGCCGTGGCCGCGTCGCTGGCCGGGCCGATCGGCGGGATCGGAGCGCGGCGTTTCGGCTCGCGCGCCGTGGTCACCACCGGGGTCGTCATCATGGTCGCCGCCCTGATCGCCCTGGCGGCCGTGCACACCGAGGTCTGGCACCTCGTCGTCGGCAAGGCGCTGATCGCGCTCGCCAACGGCCTGTGCGTCACCGCGATGGTGACCGGCACCGCCACAGCCGTCGATCAGGGCGACACCGGCATCGCCACCGGCCTGGTCCTGGTGACGCGCGTGCTCGGCTACGCCGTGGGGACACAGATCAGCGGCGCGCTCCTCACCGCCAGAACCCCTTCCGGTTCGGATGTCCCGGCCGAATCGGCCTTCGTCACCGGCTTCGTCATGGCCGGCGCCGTCACGGCGCTGTCCCTGCTCGTCGTCCGCACCATGAGCAAAGGAGTCGAGGAATGAGCCGCACCGGTCCGTCGAGGGGTGCCCGTACCGCACCGGGGCGCGAGGTCCTGGTGTCCGGGGCCGGCATCGCGGGGCCCGCCCTCGCGTTCTGGCTGAACCGCCACGGATTCGCGGTCACGGTGGTCGAGCGGGCGGGCACGCTTCGTGGCGGTGGTTACCCCGTCGACGTGCGCGGCACCGCACTCGAGGTCGTCCGGAGGATGGGAATCCTGCCGCGGCTTCGGGACGCGCACATCGACCTGCGCCGGCTGACCTTCCTCGACGGGGACGGCGGCGAGGTGGCCTCGGTCGCCCCGCACGCCGTCACCGGCGGCGTCGCGGGGCGGGACCTGGAAGTACGGCGCGGGGATCTGACCGACGCCCTCCACGCGGCGGTCCGTGACGACGTGGAGTTCTTGTTCGACGACTCCATCGACACCCTAGACCGGTCCGGCCACGGGGTCGACGTCGTCTTCCGCGGGGGCGGCAGGCGCACGTTCGACATGGTGTTCGGTGCGGACGGTCTGCACTCGCGCACCCGCGAGTCCGTGTTCGGCCCCGAGGAGCAGTTCCACCGGTACCTCGGCTACTGCTTCGCCGGGTTCACCATGCGCAACACCTTCGGGCTCCTCCGCGAGACCGTGATGTGGAGCGCCCCGGGCAGGGCCGCGACGCTCTACGCCGTGGGGGACGACAACGACGAGGTCCACGCCTTCCTGAACTTCGCCCGGCCGGAACCGCCGTTCGACGCGTTCCGTGACCCGGAGGCCCAACGGGACCTGGTCACCGCGGTCTTCGCCGACGCGGGATGGGAGGTCCCGGGCATGCTCGCCGCCATGCGCGACGCGGATGACCTTTTCTTCGACGGGGTCGGCCAGATCCGCATGCCCCGCTGGTCCAGGGGCAGGGTCGCGCTGGTCGGCGACGCCGCGTACGCGCCCTCGTTCCTCACCGGGCAGGGCTCCAGCCTCGCGCTCGTCGGTGCGTACATGCTCGCCGGTTCCCTGGCCGGCCGGGACCACGCCGCGGGCTTCGCCGCCTACGAACACGGCACTCGCGAGTTCGTGGTCCTGAACCAGGATCAGGTCGGCGAGGGCGATGCCATGCTCTTCCCGACCACCGCCGGGGCCCTGGAGCAGCGCAACGACATGTTGCGCAATCTCGGCGCCACGCCCTTCGCGGAGGGACGACCTGCCCATTCGGCCCTCACCCTGCCCGAATTCACGCCCATGACGTGAGTCCGGGCACGCGCGCCGCGGAACGCTGCTGCGGGAAGACCGAACGGGTCCGACCCGCCGGTCACGAGGGCCGGATCGCGATGGGCGGCCCCACCGGATCGCCCGGACGCCCCCGCGCGGACGGACCGACCGGCCTCCTTCTGCCACAGCTGTGCGAAGTCCGATGAGTTTCTCGGCGATCCGCAGTCATATGGGCGATGGTTGGTGCACCGCGGCCGCGAGGCGGTCCGCACGGACACCGTCCGACCTGCCGCGAACACACCGCACGACCTCGGGAGAACCCAGATGCGCACCCTGATCAGCACCGCCTTCGTCTCGCTCGACGGCGTCGTGGAGGCCCCGGGCGGGGAGCCCGGATACCGGAACTCGGGGTGGACCTTCAAGGACATGGAGTTCGTCCCGGAGGCGTTCGAGATCAAGGGCCGTGAGCAGGAGGAGGCCACCGCGCTGCTGCTGGGCCGGGTCAGCTACCAGGCGTTCAGCCCGGTCTGGCCGGACATGGCGGACTTCGCCGGCTACCGGCAGATGCCGAAGTACGTCGTCTCCACCACCCTCACCGAGGGCGACCTGGTCCCCAATTGGGGCGAGACCACGATCCTGCGCTCGCTCGACGAGATCGCCGCCCTGAAGGAGACCGAGGGCGGCCCGATCATCGTCCACGGCAGCGCCACCCTCAACCGGAACCTCTCGGACGCCGGCCTGATCGACCGCTACCACCTGCTCGTCTTCCCCCTGCTGCTCGGCGCGGGCAAGCGCCTGTTCAGCGGCACCGACAAGGACACCCAGAAGCTGCGGCTCGTCGAGCACGAGGCGTACTCCAACGGCCTGCAGAAGAACGTCTTCGACGTCGTCCGCCGATGACGCCCGCGGCCCGGCCCCGGGCCCTGGCCGTCCAGGACGGCTGCTTCCGGCCGGGAGGTTCATGGTCCGTCGGCGGGTGCCGCCACCCGTTGCAGGCGTCGGCCGATGCGGAGCAGGGCGTCGCGGAGTTCCGGTGGCCGCACCTCGCTCAGATCGGCGTCGAAGGTGACGAACAGCCCGGCGACTCCCGCCCATGACCAGCCGCCGATGGTGAGCCGGCAGCGGTACGGGTCGATGGGTTCCACGACGGATCCGCCGGGTGCCCAGCGGGCGACGACCTGTGCCGGCAGCTCCAGATCGGCCGAGCCGACGCACGGCCACGGTCCCGCGGTGTCCCCGCGGTGGGGGTTCTGGACGACGAGGCGGGTCAGGTCGTCGTGGGTGAGCGGGGCGGCACGGAAGGCCGCCCCGGCCGGGGTGCGGGGGCTGATGCGGTCGACGCGGTAGGTGTGCCACGTGCGCTGCCGGTGGTCCCGGGCGACGAGGTACCAGCGTCCGGCCCAGACGACCAGGTGGTGGGGTTCGACCTCGTGGGGCTGCCGGAAGCCGGGTTCGCCCGGGGCGGGAACGGTTCCGTCGGCGTCCCGGTAGTCGAAGCGCAGCACGTGTGCGGTGCGGATGGCGGCGCCGACCGTCCGCAGGATGGCGACGTCGACGGGCGGGGCGGCGAGTTCCCAGTAGTTGCGCAGGGCCGTGAAGTCGAAGGCCTCGGTCGCGGCCCGCAAGCGGGCGGGCATCGTCTGGCGCAGGGTGGTCAGTGCCCTGCCGACGGCGTCGTCGATGCCGGTGACGGTGGCCGGGGCGGTCTGCAGGGCCACGGCGATCGCGATGGCCTGGTCGTCGTCCAGGACCAGGGGCGGCAGCTTGCAGCCGGCACCGAGGCGGTACCCGCCCCCGGGGCCCTTGACGGCCTCGACGGGGTAGTCGAGCCCGCGGAGGGTGTCGATGTCCCGGCGGAGGGTGCGCGCCGATACGCCCAGGCGGGCCGCGAGTTCGGCTCCGGACCACTCGACGCGCGCCTGGAGCAGGGAGAGGAGACGCAGGATCCGCTCGGATGTGTCGGCCACGGGACCCACCATCGCAGAGGAAGCGGACACTCCGTGGCCGCCACCGGTGTCACGGTGCGGCCATGAGCACCGACACCACATCGTCCTCCGTACCGTCACCACCACCGTCCGGACCCGACCACGGCCACGAGCCGCCGGCCGTCGGCCGACGCGCGTCCGTGGCCCTGGTGGTGGTCCTGTTCGCCTCGTTCATGGACCTGCTCGACGTCACGATCGTCACCGTCGCCGCCCCGGACATCGCCCGTGAACTCCACGCAGGCCAGGCCCAGTTGCAGTGGATGCTCGCGGCGTACACCCTGGCCCTGGGGGCGGGGCTGATCACCGGTGGCAGGGTCGGTGACGACTACGGCCGCCGCAAGGTCTTCCTCGTGAGCCTGGCCTGCTTCGCGGTCGCGTCGGCGGCGTGCGCGCTGGCCCCCTCCGCCGGGGCGCTGATCGCGGTGCGGGCCGTGCAGGGCCTGGCGGGCGGGTTCATGGTCCCGCAGGTGTTCGGGATCATCCGCTCCTCGTTCGGACCGGCCACGACGGCCAGGGCGTTCGGCGCGTACGGCGCGGTCCAGGGCCTGGCGTCGGTGGCCGGGCCGCTGCTGGGCGGACTGCTGATCGACGCGGATCTGTGGGGCCTGGGGTGGCGGACGATCTTCTGGATCAACATCCCCATCGCCCTCGTCGCCCTCGTCCTGGGGGTCCGGGTGCTGCCGGAGTCCACCGCACCCCGGCGGGCCCGCCTCGACGTGACCGGGGCGCTGCTCTGCGCGGTCGCCGTGCTGCTCGTCCTGCTGCCGCTGGTGCAGGGCCGCGACTGGGGCTGGCCCTGGTGGGGCTGGGCCCTGCTCGCCGCCGGACTCGCCCTGCTGGCGGTCTTCTTCGCCCACGAACGGTCCCTGGCGGCACGGGGCGGGCAGCCGGTCCTCGACCCGGCGCTGATGTCGGTCCGCTCCTTCACCGCGGGCCTGGCCGCTTCGGTGCTGTTCTTCGGCGCTCTCGCGTCGTTCTTCCTCGTCCTGTCGATCTACCTGCAGGACGGCACGGGGCGGTCGGCGTGGGGCGCCGGGCTGGTGATCCTGCCGTACGCGCTCGGGTCGACGATCACCTCCGGTGCCGGCGTCGCGCTGGCCGCCAGGGCCGGAAGGGCGCTGCTCGTCACCGGTTCGCTGGTCCTCGCCGCCTCGCAGCTGCTGTTGTGGTTCCTCGTGCGGGACGGTTCGGTCCCCGGCTACTGGCCCCTCGCCACGGCGATGCTCCTCGGCGGGTTCGGCCTCGGGCTGGGCGCCCCGATCCTGGTCAACGTCATCCTGGCCGGTGTCCCGGCCCACCATTCCGGAGCCGCCGGCGGTGTGCTGTCCACGGTGAACCAGATCGGCGGGGCGGTCGGCGTCGCCGCCCTCGGCACCGTCTTCTTCAACGCCCTGACCTCCACCGGCACCCCGGCGACGGTCTTCGGCCACGCCCTCGCCCAGGTCATGCCCTGGCAGGTCGGGGCATACCTGCTGGCCGCGGTCGCCATGCTCGCCCTGCCCAGGACCACCACCGCTCCCCGGCCCTGACCGGCGCACACCACTCACGTCACCGGACGAAGGGGCCGCAGCCCGTGGAGAGCTGCGGCCCGCCGGGGTCATCCGCCGAGCGCGACTGGGCCGAGGGCGGACGGCAGTTGGCGCACGGCCAGCGCGACGGCCTCGTGCGCCGTGGCGAATCGGCCGAGATCCTGGCTGATGAATCCTCGGCCCACCCCGTATGTGCCGTCTCCGTTCGCGGTCAGGCACGGTCCGGCGATGGTCAGGTCCGGGCGGGTGGTGGTCGAGAAACGCAACACCCAGTGGCTCGTGAACGGGTAGAGGGCGCGCAGGGCCGGTTCGGCGTACGCCGCCTCGACCAGGGTCCGGTACGCCTCCTGCCAGGCATCCCGTTCCAGCTCGTCGGCCTCCCGGCGCATGCTCCGCCACTCGGACTCCGTCAGGCGTGCGGGGTCGTGGTCGGGTACCTCGAACCGGCCGGTCAGGTGCACGAAGGGGGCCGCCCGGCGGATGTCGTCCAGGGGCGCCCCGTCGTGCCATGCCCGGGCCGCCCCGGCGATCTCCGCCAGGGCGTCCGTCCTGCCGTCGATCAGGGCCATCCCCTGGAACGGTTCCTCGCCGCGGATCGACCAGCGCCGTTCGTGCGTCCACGCGCTGATCCGCAGCGGCTCGCGGTGCGGCAGGGTGCTCACGACGGTCGCGTGGAGCAGCGGTTCGGAGTCGGGGGACGTGACGGGCACGGCGCCGAGGCAGGCTTCCGCCTCGGCCCGGAGCGCTGCGGCGAGGCTGCCGCGGGCCGCGACATCGGGGTACAGGACAGCGGGATCAGGAGGAGTGGACACGGCTCCCGATTGTGCCCGAACCACTGGTCCCCGGGGTGGCCCGACGGGATGTTCTCGGCGAGCCAGCCGTCGCGGCCCGGGACGGCCTGCGAGGTCCCTGCCAGCAGCGTCTCGATGGCGGGGAGGAGTTGCCCTCCCTCCGACGGGAGCACGGCACCCGCGTGGATCGTCCCACTGCCGAACGCTCCCTGATCCCTGCTCATCCCGCGTCTCCTCGTTCTCCTCGTTCTCCTCGTTCTCCTCGCGACCGTACCGCCCGGAATCGGATGCCGGTCGTGAGTCCCCGGAGCCCGCCCCGGTTCCGCCCGACGAGCCGTCAGCATTCGGGGTGACCCGTCCAGGACCTGACCAGCGCGGCCTCGGCGCAACTGCTGCCCCCCGCCCCGGGACCGGAGCGCCCTGCTCCCGGATCCCGGATCCCGGCACAGTGGCATCGGTGGCATCGGTGGCATCGGTGGCATCGGTGGCATCGGTGGGGATATGCCAGGAATTCCCTCCTTGTACCCAACCAGTCCTGCGACGTCACGCCCTGGAGTCGCCCGAAATGACAGGTATGTGACCTGTCGGTACGTTCGCCGCAGGTCGGCCGCCCGGTCGATGTCTCTGAGACGGAGAGAAGTGACATGTCTTCGCGTACCTTCACCGTGGCGGCCGCCGTAGTCAGTGCAGCCATCCTCACCACCGGCATCACCTATGCCTCGGCCGACGGATTCACCCGGGCCGAACCGGCCACCGAGCAGGCCGAGCAGCCCGCTCACCGGGCCGCCCCGCCCGCCCGACCAGCCGCCCCCGCACCGGCCCCCCTCGGCAGCGAGAGCGGAACGGAGAGCAAGGGGGACAACGGCGGCGGCCACGAAGGTTCCGGTCGCGGAGAACGCGATGGCGAAGGTTCCGGTCACGGAGGACGCGACGACGAGGGCGGCGGGCGCGACCGCGGCTACGACGGCAAGCGGGAGGAGAGGATCTACTTCAACGAACGGGCGTACCCCGCACATTCAGGGGGATGCGTCTCCGCAGCCAGCGGGCTGGGCTCGTCCAGCTTCAGCATCTACAACAACAGCCGGAATGCGGTCGAAGTCTTTCGGGGATTCGCCTGCGACGGCGGTTCCCCGGTCGCCACGGTCGGCCCCTACGGCAGCGCCTACGGCGTCGCGACACCCAATGTCCAAGGCGGCGGGTTCATCGACAACGGCGTCGTGGGCAGCTTCCGGGTGATCGGCCACGACGAGTGGTGACGGCCCGCACTCCCGAGCGCAGCCGGTAACTCCCGGTTTCCAGGCAGCGGCGTCGGCAGCTTGCACATGTCGTCGAAGACCACGGTGTCCGGGCCTTCCAGCCAGTGTGCCGGGGCCGGCCCGCACACCGTGGGCGAGGGGTCCGGTCTCGTTCTGGGGGCCGGACCCCTCATCGAGCCAAGGCCCGCCGGACAGGATCTGACCCTGCTGCGCGAAGTGCGCCGACAGGCCACCGACACAGAAGTCACCGAAGTCACGAAGTCACCGACAAGGCCGTCGTCGGCCTGCGACGCCTCGCCGACCACCTGGACACCACCACCGGCCTCGTCGACCACCACCGTCCGGTCAGGCCCTCACCCCTGGGCACTCCCGCACAAGGACTGGGCGCCGGCATCTGGACCAGTGATTCACGGGGCACCATCCGAGCGTGGTCAGAGGCTCCCCGGGACAGGCCCCGATTCATCCCGAGCACCAAACTTTGACCAGCTCCGGCACGTACGAGCGCAAGAACTTCTCGATATGCGCACGCCACTCCTCAAGATTGTCAGGCTCCTTGATGTCGTCCCCGGCATGGATTTCCAAGACTAGATGGCCATACCTCCCTTGTTCGCTTTCCGGAGACTCATACTGCCGCTGACCAGGCTTGGGTACACATTTAGCCCAGGCGACGGCACCGTCATCACCAACTGCCGCACTGGTGACATTTCCACCGAGAGTTATTCTCTTCAAGTTCACATAATCATCAGCCGCCTCCTCCGCGATATCAAGCTCTCCGGATTGGCGCGAAAACGAGATCGAGAGATCGACTCTCTCATCGACTATCAGGCCACAACTCAGACTTTCGTCCGGCGTTCCTCTCAGGCTCTCTTTGATCGCCCTGCCAGGAGGAAGCAGGGGCTTGACATCCGACGACGCAACGCTGACGTCACAGATCTTCCCGGGAATCGCATACCCATATTCGGAATTCTCACCCGAGCAGCCAGTGAGGAGCAGTGCGGCCATGCCAAGTATCATGATCTTGAGGTGTCGCATTACGATCCCTTTCCTGCCAGGCGGCGCGCAGCCGCGTTTCCGTTGTTGGCTGCATCATCGATGCGCTCAACGGACATCCACGTATCCTCCCGTTGCTTCATCTGCGGATTTTCATCGCGCCAGTGCTGGGCCAGTTCCTTGAGCCGCCCCTCGCGATCGAGGCCGGTAGCCAAGTTATCCCTCGCCTTACCTTGCTCAATCCTTGCCGTCTCTTCCTCGAGCCACTTAGCCGTAATGACATCCACTCCTCGCTGTGCCGCGTCGCCTGCGTACGGAACGAAGTTCACGACGCCGCCCCATGTGTGGTAGTCCCATTTCGCTTCCCAGGTGGCCTTGCTCTTGGCATCATCCACATCAACCTGAAGTCCCTGATATCGGGCCTCTTCGAGAAATCCGATCGTGCGGCCTGCCCTTCTCAGAGGTTCTTCTGATCCCTCCTTGCCCGTATTTATGTCGTGAACGATCTCGCGGTTGATGCTGTCCTGGAGTGTGCCGTAGGCAAACTGGTCACGGGATATTTGTTTCGCCACTTCAAGCACTTGCCCCCGATCCAAGGGGCTTTCTCCAGCGTTGTGAGCACTTGTTGCGGCGTGCACATCGTCCCCGTAGTTGCCCATGGCCACGGCCATGGGCGTGCGCAGGCTGGGCGGGAAGTCGTTCCCTTCGGCGGAGAGGTGTTTCAGCGCGCCCTCGAACACCCGGTTGTTCGCCTCCGAGTGCTGAACGTAGCCGCCACCCGAGTTGTTCGGGTCGATTCCCGTCGTCCCTGCCACCAGCGCCGCACCGAACCCGGCCCTGCCCTGTGCGTCCTCGATGTCGGAACCGCTGAGAGGGTCGCCCCAGATACCGTCGGAGTCGTGCGGGTTACGCATGGTGGGATGCCCGTCGACGACGTCCCAGTCCCGCTTCCGTGTCAGGTACTCCAGTCTGTCGTTGCTCTCCTTCATTCCATCGCCCGGGGCGGAATCGGCCTTGGGGTCGAGGAACGTTGCCGCCGCCTCCGGGTCCTTGCTCATGACCCCGAGCAGGCCGTCGAGAGGGTCGTTCGCGAACCACTCGTCCCGTGACGTGACAAAACTCTTGGGGAGGTCCCAGTTGTCGTTCCCCTTGTCCGCCTTCTCGGCGGCGATCAGATCGTCACCGAGGTCGTGCATGAACCGGTCCGAATACCCTTCGCCGTGCTGCATCAGGGTGACGAGGGACTGGTATCCACGGACCTTCTCGCCCTGCCACTCGTACCGTTTCATTCCGGCTTCCTTCATACCGGCATGGAAGTCCTTGTAGAGCTGGGACTTCGGGTCCTGCGTCGCAGTGGCCAGTACGTTGGCGAGCCCTCGCTCAGCCCCGAGGTAGTGCTGCTTGTTCCCCGTGTCCGAGTCGTAGGCGAAGGTGTTGAGCTGATTGGTCATCTTGATGGTGCCCTCGGGGCCCAGGTGGTTGAGCACCGTCCGGCTGAACGCCTTGTCGCCGGAGTTGTCACGCATCAGTCGCGCCCACTCCTCCGGGTCGGCAGGCTTCTCTCCCGCCAGGATCCGGTCCGCGTACTTCTTGGCCTCCCGCGCTTCCACCTCTTCGATGTCGCCGAGTGCGCCGGCGTTGAAGTCGTGTCCGGTGCCGCGGGCGGTGTCGAACATCTCCTCGAAGAAGCCCTTGATCCCGGCGGCGTCCCGGAGCGCCAGCTTGGCTCCTTGGTCTGCGTCGTCGACCGCCTGGACGGCTGAAGCCACCGCGACGGTCCAGTTGGCTTCGTGGATGGCGCGCGCTGCGTCGTCCCCGAAGAGGCCACCCTTCGTGCCTTTGGCCTTGCTGGTGTCGAGATGTGCCTGCCCCTTGGCGTCTATGTGTATGTCGGCTTCCTTGGCCGACTCCACCAGACGTCTCACGGCCTGTATTCGTTCGGTGAACTGTGCATGGATGTCCCGCAGGATCGATGCGATCGCCCTGGCTTCGACAGCAGCGGCGTCGAACTGCTTCCGCGTGGCGGTGAAGCGGGTTCTGGCGGCGTCGGCGCCCAGACCGGCCCATCCGCCGTCCGAAGCAACGGTTTGAACGCTGCCTCCATACGCTTCGCCCAGATCCTCGAAGCCGTCGGCCATCTGGTCCCATGAGGCGGCGGCAGTGGTCAGCGGGGACAACCGAATGGTGATGACGTCCTGGTACGTGAGCATGTCTGCTCCTTCAATAGCTCTGCCGGGCGCGGGCTCGCTCCGTACGGGCGAGCCATGACGGTCGAGGTCAGGCGTTCCGACGCGAGTCGGACGTCGGCACGTCGATCTGCGCCAAGGAGCTCTTCACGTCATGGTCGACGTACTGGAAATCCTTCTTCGTCCTGCTCAGATCTGCCTGATCCTGTGCGAGGCGCGCCTTGAGACTCTTCACCTGCAGGGCCCATTCGCCGTGCGCGTCCTTCAGGCCGGCGCCAGTGGCCCAACCCGTGAACTCCCGCTCCGCAGCATCGGTGGTCTCATCGGCATGGACACCCGCCTTGTCCAGGCCGGGACGCACCACTTCCACGAGCGCCTTGATCGCCCCGCGTTTGCCCTGAGCATTGGTCTTGAGGCCATCGGCACCGGCGGCACCGCCCGCGCCGTTCAATTGCATGCGGCCGTCCTGACGCGCCGCCACCTCGGCCTTGATCTGTTCCCACTCGTCCCAAGCCATCATGACCCCCGTACCCATTGCGGTCTGCGATGTACGCCAGTTGCCTCAAATCGTAGCTGCGGGAGTGGTGTTGGCTCCTGCGGGTAACGGGGCCGGTACCGCTACCCCGGGAGAGTGGCGGGCGGGAACGGCTCCAGCAGTGCGACACAGAACACGTCCGGCGCCCCATACCACCAACCGATGCACGGATGCTCACCCCGCCCACCCCTTGCATCCCTCAACGAGGCAGTCGCACCCAGGACTTGGTTCCACCCCACGGCGGCTTCGCCTCGCCCGTACCCCACTCCCCGCCCCAGTCGTCCACGACGGCCGCCAGCAGCCAGAGCGCCCGGCGCCGCCGCGTCTCGCAGAGCGTGGCGACGTCGGGCCGGTCGTGCCGGGGATGCTGGTCCCAGACCAGGATCCGGACCGCGTCGTCCCGGTGGCGCAGGGACACGTAGAGCTCCTTCCCCGGGCTGTTCCGGACGCTGACGGCAACCAGCTCGTCCACGACGTGCGTCGCGGGCCAGGCATACCGCGCAAGCCCGTGCGCCTCCAGCGCGGCGGTCACCGCCGTACGCCCGATGAACGGGCTGCGGGCATCACCCGGCAGCGTGAAACTCATCCCGAACCCGTGCCGGGAGGTACCTTCCTCCGTGCGCGGGCGGAACCGGAGGTGTGGTCGCGAAGCGGACCGCGGGCACAGAACCGGCGCTCCTGCCCCTGCGACGGCCGGACAGAGCGAGGTGATCGAAACCGAGCGCATGACTGACTCCCCTGGTACGGGTGGTGAGTTGGCGTTGTCTCTTTCCGCGTGGGCGCGCACGAGTGGCTCACGTTGTTGTGTTGTGGACGAGCAGTGGCCTGTCTCCCTGACGCGGAACCACCCCTCCCGGGGCAGGAGGCTGCGGGCAGGACCGCGCGATGCGCTTCCGGCTCGTCGGCACTGTGTGAGCGGTGCGCCACTCAACGTAGCGCAGAGTTGGCACAGGTACCGCAAAATTGGAGGCAATTGCCTCCCATCGTGTTGGACTGGGCGCCGCCGCAGCGGCAGACTGTGCCCACAGTCCGCAGGAGAGGGAGCCCATGCCGAGCAGTTCCACTCCGACAGAACGTCAGAAACGACTCGGCGCCGAACTGCGCAAGATGCGTGCAGCGGCCGAGGCCACCACCACGTACGCGGCCGGGCTGCTGGGTATCGACCGGACGAAGATCTCCAACATGGAGGGCGGGGTCCGCCCGATCTCACCCGCCCGCGTGCGCACTCTGGCCTGCAACTACTCCTGCGCCGACACCTTTTACGTCGACGCACTCGTCGAGATGGCGGAACAGCGCGAGCGCGGCTGGTGGGAGCAGTACAGGGGAACACTACCGTCAGGGCTGCTGGACATCGCCGAGCTCGAATGGCACGCGACACGCATCCGCACGGCACAGACCGTCCATCTCCCGGGTCTGCTCCACACCGACGGATACGCCCGATCGGTGTTCGGCGCCGTGCTGCCCGAGCTGTCCCGCCTGGAGATCGAACTGAGGGTCGCGCATCGCATGGAGCGGCAACAGGTGCTCGACCGTGAAGCACCCGTCGACTACGTGGGCTACGTCCACGAAGCAGCCCTGCGCATGCAGTTCGGAGGCCGGGACGTCATGCGCGAGCAGCTTCTGCACCTGTGCGAGATGTCGGAGCTCGAGCACATCGACGTACGGGTGATCCCGGTGGACCGTGGCGCGTTCCCCGGAGCCGGGCACGCGCTCCTCTACGCCCACGGCGTCGTACCTCAACTCGATACCGTGCAGCTCGACTCGGCTCACGGACCCGAGTTCATGCACGCGGATGCACAGCTGACCAAGTACCGCGCGCACCTGGACTGGATGGAGGACGCATCACTGCCCTCCGCCGAGTCCCGGGACTTCATTCGCGCCATCTCCCGTCAACTCTAAGGATGTTCAGCGTGTCCGAGATCAACTGGGAAGAGCCGTACTGCGGCGAGGGAAACAACTGCTTCAGACTCGGCACCGATGCCGAGGGCAATGGTTTCATCGCCGTCCGGGGCGAGGAGGATCGTTACCTCACCGACAGCCGCGAAGCACTCCAGCAGCTGATCCGCGACATCAAGGCCGGCAAGGCCGACCACCTGCTGTAGATGCAACACAGCAGGGGCCCGGTACCGCGAACGTGTCGCGGTACCGGGCCCCTGCTGGTGGCGCGGTTCCTAGGAAGACGTGCTGCGCGGGAAGGAGACCTCCACGCGCCGGTTCTTCTTCCGGCCCTCTTCCGTGCTGTTGTTGGCGATCGGGTACTGCTCGCCGTAACCACGGATCTCGAAGCTGATGCCCGACCCCAGTTCCTTGACCAGCACCCCGTGCACGGCGTTGGCGCGCTGCTTGGACAGCACGTCACCGTGGGCCGACGAGCCGAGGTTGTCGGTGAAGCCGAAGACGCGCACCTTGGTGGCGTTCTGCTTCTTGATCTCGGCTGCGATGGCCGCGATGCGGGAGTTGGCCGCAGAACTCAGCTTGGCGCTGTCCTTGCCGAACAGAACCTCGGCCTGGAGCGCGAACTTGACGTTCGCATTGGTGTCCTCACGACGCTCCTCACCGCCTTCGTCCTCGATCACCTGGACGATGTCGAGGACCTTGGCGGGGGCGAGCGTGCCGCCCTCGGGCATCTTCAGGTCGGTGTCGTTGGGGTCGACCTGCACCGGCGGCACCGACGTCGCCTCCGTGCCCGGGGGAACGGAGGGGCCGTCGTCGGCAACGGCGTTGGATGCGCCGAGGACGCCGACACTTGCCACCAACAACGCGGTCGCGACGACATGGCTCGCCAGGTACGGCGGCCTACGACGAGTACGGGTGTGGTTCACGTCCGCCTCACCCGGAGATCTTGAGCGACGTGGTGGCGAAGGTCGGCAGCATGAAGTCGACCTCGGTCGTGGTGCTGGGCGGCGCCGGGAACTGCATGAACACGGGGGTCGAGCCGTTGGGCTGGAGCGGCAGGATGCCCGTGGTGCAGAGGCAACGGCCGTCCGTGTCCCTCAGAACGTAGTAACGCTTCTTCCCTGCCTTGTCGACCAGCGCGGCACCGGCTACCGAGTTGGGGTTCTTCTTGACGAGCAGTTCCTCGGAACCGGACCAACTACTGGTGGGCTGGTTCATGTCGCTCCCGTTCTTGACCTCGCCCTGCACCGTGACGAAGCCACCGGAATCACGCTTCACCTGGTTGATGACCAGGGTGATCCCTCGCTGACCCCTGATTTCGGCGAGCTTCACATTCGGGTCCACGTTCTCCCCGGCAGCCGTGTCCTCCGGCTTCTCGTCCTCCTTGTCCCCGCCCGAGGGCTTGGAAGGAACGGAGGAGGGCGACGAGCCGGCGTCATTGGTCTTGTCGCCGCCGTCGTCGGTGCCGCAACCAGCGACGGCCAAGGCCATCGCAGCCGCCAGCGAGACGGCTGCCACAGCCCTTCGGGACCTGGTGGAGCGCCGAATGCTCATGGGTTCTGATTCCTTTACTCGTCGTTCGCCATCAATTGTCGACCAGGTGCACGTCGTAGAGGATCCTGCTCACCGTGGACCAGGGCGGAGGACTGGCCGGCGCGATCTGGAGGAAGTCGCTGCCGCACGTGAAGAAGAACATGTCCCGGATGCTGTCGTCGTTGTAGTCGACCGACGTCCAACTGCAGCGGAACTTGATGACGGCGGTGGCCTCTGCCTCCGCCTTCTCGTTCTTCGATCCGGGAAGCACCGGTGAGTCCACCGGCTTGAGTCCTCGAACCTTCACCTTGATCCGGTCTTCGTAGCCACCAGGCATCGGAACGCAGCTCAGGAGCTTCGTCTGGTTGGCCGAAGCGAGCCCCGATGCCGCGGAGCAGCCGCCCACCGGGTGGGCACGAAGGTAGGCGTCGAGCAAGTCCTCGGGGAGCGAGGCGAAGAATCCGGCCTGGAACTCCTCGCGGGCCTGGCGTGCCGCAGCCAGGGCTGCCGCGTCTGCCGCTCCCTGGGCACTGTTGCGCAAGGCAGCTGCCTTGCCGACGGCAAAGAATGCGAACACGAGGAAGAGCAGGCCCGCCACCATCACTACATAGATGGGGAAGGCCTGCCCTGCGTCTCGGCGATTAGTGCCGGTCATCAGCCCGAGGTGATGGAGGACACCAGGCCCTGGATGCGGCCCGAGATCGCGCCACCGATGCCCGTGGCCATGATCGCGCCGATGATCGCCACGACCACCAGGATGATGCCCAGGTACTCGAACGCCGTCTGGCCGCGGTCCTTGGCCTCGTAGCGCTTCTGGATGGCGCTGACGGCGGTGTTGGCCCAGCCGTTGACGCGAACGGCGGTCTTCAGGGTGATGTTCGACATGGTGTTCCCCTCCGGGTTCGGCCGACCGGTAGTCGGCCGACTCGCAAGTTTCCTGGGTGTCGCCCGCGGTACCGGCTTCCTCCTGGCCGGTGCCGCTGGCGACATGAGAAACATACGGCGGCGCGCCCCGCTCGCCGGAGGGTCCCAGGGCCCATTCCCGGGCCCAAAGCGTCAGTTGGGTCTGCGGGATCGGCGCATCGCGCCAGGACCCACGTCCCGTCGCACTCCCGTTCGCACTCCCGCGCTCAGCCACGGTGACCACCGGCCTCGCGCGCTCCCCGCCCCGCGGAGGGGGCCGTGCCGAGCCAGCGGGCGATGGCCTCGCTGCGGCTCGTGCTGTGCAACTTGGTGAAGATCCGGTTGATGTGGTTCTTGACCGTCTTCTCACTGATGAAGCAGGTGGCGGCGATCTGCTGATTGCTCATGCCGGACGCGATCAGCTCCATGACCTCCACCTCCCGTGAACTCAGCCCGTACTGCTGCCTGTTGAGCGCTGCACCCGGTTCCCCGGTCATGGAAGACTGTGCCACAACTGGTTGCAGATGCGAAAGACCTTGCGGTGTTCGAACGGGTCGCGGCGCAGGTGGAGCCGGTTCGGGCGCGGGTGCGTGTGCAGGCGCACCGTGTTGCTGAACGGAACTCGGGGCGTGGCCGTCGTATCCGGGTCCCTGGTAGGGAACACCGGTGGTCAGCGCCGTTCCGAGCCCCTCGGGAAGCGGTCGCTGCTGCGGCGTCGGGCCCTGGCGCATGTGGGCGAGGAGGGCGTTGGCCGCGGTGGCGGTGAAGTGGGCGCGGCCGTCCTTGGTGTCGCGCACGGCCTGCACCAGTTGGTCGGCCGTGAATTCGCCGTGGACCAGGTAGCCGCCGGCGCCCAGGCGCAGCGCCTCGTGGACGATCTCGTTCTCGCGGCTGTAGGTCAGCATCATCACGGGTGCGACCTGCACGAGGTGGGGCAGTGCGGAGATGCCGTCGACACCGGGCATCCGGACGTCGAGCAGGACGACGTCCGGGCGGTGCCGGACGGCCATGTCGTAGGCCTGACGGCCGTCCGTGGCCTCCGCGACGACTTCGATGTCCTCGCGGCCCGAGAGCAGGACGCCGAGGCCGGCCCGGACCACGGGGTTGTCGTCGGCGACGACGACCCGCAGGACGCCGGGCACCGGTCGGTTCAGTGCCGCCGGGAAGGGGGACATGGGCTCGGATGCCGCGGACTGCTGGGAAACGGGGAAGGCGTGGGAACCGGGTTCCGGGTCGAGCGGGGTGACGTGCGAGGACGTGTGCTGGGACGCGTGGTTCTGCGCGGCCCAGTTCTGGCCCGACGCGCGGGAGACGTCGTCCGGCATCTGCGACCTCCTCTCAAGGGTCTATGGGGGGTGAGGGTGGAGTACGGACGGTTCGTGCGGTTCATGCGGCTTGCTCCGCGCCGGGGGCGGCGGTCAGAGCGGCGATCGGGAGTTCCAGGCGCACCTCGGTGCCCTTGGCCGCCTGGCCCTTCCCGATCCGGATGCGGGCGCCGATGGACGCGGCGCGTTCGACCATGCCGACCAGGCCGAAGTGCCCGGCGTGCCGGAGGTCGTCGAGCGTCGTGCCCGGTGGCAGACCGCGCCCGTCGTCGTACACGCTGACGCGCAGGACGTCGCCCTTCACACCTGCGAGCACGACGAGGTAGGTGGGTTGTGCGTGACGGTGGGCGTTCTCCATCGCCTCGGACGCGATGGTGAGCAGCTGGCGGGCGACGACCTGGGGGACGTGCGGTATCGGTGCGTCGTTCAGGAGCCGGAAGGTGGCGGTGAGTCCGTGCCGTCGGGTGAAGTCGTCGGCACGGGCCATCAGTTCGCGTACGACGTCCACGCCGCCGTCGAGGCCGGACTCGCGGCGCAGGTCGGAGAGGAGTTCCCGGGACTCGGCGGCGGCCCGGCGGGCGGAGCGGGCGACCAGTTCGGCCTGGTGCCTGACGGTGAGCGGGTCCATCCGGTCGGAGGAGGCCGCCAGGCCGTCGGCCGCCAAGGCCAGGCCGTGCAGGGTCTTGGCCACCGAGTCGTGCATCTCCCGGGCGAGGCGGGTGCGTTCGCCCTCCACGGCCTCGTTGACGGCGAGGCGGGCCCGGGTCTCGGTGAGGGCCTGGCTCGCCGTCCCGAAGCGCAGGAGCAGGTTGCGCAGGGTGACGCCGACGGCGCCGGCTATGCAGCAGAAGCCCGGGAGCAGGATCGCCGTGGCGTCGGCGGGCTGGAGCTTCGGGGTGGTGTTGTACACGCCGAGGACGATGATGATCTGGAGGGCGGCGAAGACCGCCGCGCCCCGCCAGCCGTAGACGAGCCCGGCCAGCAGCGGGGTGCAGACGGTGACGTACGCGAGGGTGGACTCGGGGCTGGCCGTGATCAGCAGCAGGGCACCGAAGAAGGCGTCGATGCCCAGCAGCCAGGGGTAGCGCAGCAGGACCGGGCCGAAGCGCTCCCAGTCACGGAACAGGACGTACGACCCCATGAACGTGACGAGGATGGCCGAGCCGATCAGCCAGGAGGCCGGCCCCGCCGCGGTGTGGTTGATCGCGAACGGGGTGGCTATGGCGATCATGGCGAGCCGGAAGCCGAAGACCTGGCGGCACATCGCCTGGAGCGCGTTCAGCTGGATCGCGAACGCCGGCCGTGAGCCGGGATCGGCAATCGCCTGACGCACCTCGGCGTTCAGTTCGTTCTGTGCGTTGCCGAGCGGGAACGACATGAGCCTGCCACCTCCTTCCGACCGTCCTGCCCACCGTCCGCGTCGTCCACGTCATCCGCCCGCGAGGAACCCGAAGTCGATGTTGGCCCCGTAGACGAAGCCGACCGTCAGCAGCACCAGCGTTCCGGGCAGCAGGAACGTGGTGACCGCGAAGGTGGCCTTGGGGACGGCCCTGGCCGCCTTCCGGCGGGCGTTCTGGGCGTCCGTGCGCCGCATGTCGTTGGCGATCTGGATCAGCGTCTCGACGATCGGCGCACCGAGCTCCTCGCCCTGCTGGAGCGTGGTCACGAACATCGCGACCTGCTCCGAGTCGTTGCGCCTGCGCAGTTGCTCGAACGCCTCACGACGACTGACGCCCATGTCCATCTGCCGCAGGGTGATGCGCAGTTCGTCGGCCCAGGGGCCTTCGTACTTCTCGGCGACCCTGGCCAGGGCCTGCCGGAAGCCGAGGCCCGCGGAGACCACGACGGCGAGGACGTCGAGGAAGTCGGGAAGGGTCCGGTCGATGTGGTCGCGGCGGATGCGGACCGCGGACCAGAGGCCGACCTCGACCCAGAAAATACCGAAGGCGACCAGCAGCAGGGCCAGGAAGATCTGGCCGCGCATGAGCATGCTGAAGGCGCCGAGCGCGCCGAGGCCGCCGTAGACGGCGCGGCGTGCCGCGTAGCGGTCGATGGTCAGACCGCCCGGGTTGCCCGCCATGTCGATCTGGCGGCGCTTCTTGTTGACGGCCTTGGGGCCCATCATCCGCAGGACCGCGGGGGCCCAGCGCATGCCGAGACGGTCGATGCCGGAACCCACCGCGCTGGTGCGGGTGGAGCCGACCTCCAGCGCGATCGCGAGGTCGCCGGGAAGCTTCGCGTCGCGGCGGTACATGCGGATACCGGCGATGGCGCCGTACACCGCGAGCCCCATGATGCCTGCGAGCACCAGATCCATGTTCGCCCCGCCCATCAGACGTCGATCTTGGACATGCGGCGGATCACGATGAATCCGATCGCGTACAGGACGATGGAGATGACCACCGCGGTCTGGCCGATGAAGGCGCCGGTCATCCGGTCGAGCGCGCCGGGCATGACCGCGTCCATCAGGAGCATGGTCCCCAGCCCGAACATCGGTACGGCGTAGGCGGTGACGGTGACCTGGGAGAGCTGGGTCTTGACCTCTCGGCGGGTCTCCTTGCGCTCCTCCAGCGTCTCGGTGAGGTTGCGCAGCGAGCTGACGACCGTACCACCGGCCCGGTTGGACAGGACGAGGGTGGTGACGAGGACGACGAGTTCGCGGGAGGGCAGCCGGTCGGTCAGTTCGCTCAGCGCGTCGTCGAGGGACTCGCCGACGGCGAGGCGCCGGGAGACCCGGGCCAGTTCCTCACCGGCCGGGTTCTCCATCTCGTCCGCCGCCATGCCGATCGAGGTGCGCAGGGCCAGGCCGGCCTGGGTGGCATTGGCGAGGATGCGGGCGAGTTCGGGGAGCTGGTTGATGAAGCGCTCGGTGCGCTTGGTCCGCTGCCAGTTCAGGAAGGCGTTGGTGCCCCAGAGGCCGATCAGGGCGGCGACCGGGCCGAAGAAGCTGGCGAGGAGCGACGAGGCGATCATCCAGAGCCCGGCCAGGGCGGCGAGCGCGTAGACGAAGAACTCGCCCGGGGTGAGCTCCAGACCGGTGGCGGCCAGCTTGAGTTCGAGCTTCCGGCCCAGACCGATCTTGCGCAGCTTGGCGTCGAAGCCCCGGAAGCGGCGCCGCCGCCCGGTCTCCGGGATGTGCCCCGTGTGCGAGAGCCGGTCCACCAGGGCGTCCCGGTCGGCCTTGCCACCGCTGTAGGCGTGCAGGCCCACCACACCCGTGACGCCGGCCAGCAGCGTCACACCGATGGTGAGTAGAGGAAGATTCGTCATGGCGCGTTACCTAGTTGGCCTCTCGGGTGGCGAGCTGATCGGCGGATTCGGCGACTCCGAAGGCCTGCGGGATGGGCTGGCTGGCCATGTAGAGGCGTTCGGCGATCCTGCGCGGGATGGGGAGGTAGTTGAACTCGCCGTTGATCCGTCCCTCGGCGTCCATCGGCTGGGCGTCGAACTTGGCGACGGTCACGATGCGGTAGGGGTCGCGTCCGTGGGAGTCGAGGACGGCGATCTCGGTGATCTTTCGGGAACCGTCGGCGTGCCGGGTGAGCTGGACGATCACGTCGACGGCGCTGTTGATCTGGTCGTGCAGCGCCTCGAAGGGGATCTTGATCTCGGACATCGAGGCAAGGGTCTGCAGACGCATGAGCGCGTCCTCGGCGTTGTTGGCGTGGACCGTGGCGAGCGAGCCGTCGTGACCGGTCGACATCGCCTGGAGCATGTCGAGCGACTCGCCGCCACGGACCTCACCGACGACGATGCGGTCGGGACGCATACGCAGGGAGTTTCGGACCAGGTCACGGATGGTGATCTGGCCCTTGCCCTCGACGTTCGCCGGCCGGGACTCCAGCCGGATGACATGGCTCTGCTGGAGCTGGAGCTCGGCGGAGTCCTCGATGGTGACGATGCGCTCGCTGTCGGGGATCAGGCCGGAGAGCGCGTTGAGGAGTGTCGTCTTCCCGGTACCGGTGGCTCCGGACACGATGACGTTGAGTTTGGCCTGGACGAGGCCCGCCAGCAGGATCAGCATCTGATCGTCGAGCGAGCCGACGTTGATCATTTCCTGGAGCGTGAAGGCCCTGGGGAACCGTCGGATGGTGAGCGTGGCGCCGGTCAGCGACAGCGGCGGGATGATCACGTTGACACGCTCGCCACTGGGCAGACGCGCGTCGACCATGGGGTTCTGCTCGTCCACACGGCGGTTGACCGTCGACACGATGCGTTCGATGGTCTGCATCAGCTGCTCGTGCGAGCTGAAACGCATCGGCAGCTTCTCGACCTTGCCGCTGCGCTCCACGAAGATCTGGTCCGGCCCGTTCACCATGATCTCGGTGATGGACGCGTCCTCCAGGAGCGGTTCCAGGATGCCGAGGCCGAGGGCCTCGTCCACGACCCGGCGGATCAGCTGGGTGCGCTCGACCGTCGAGAGGACCGGCCCCTCACGGCTGATGATGTGGCTGAGCACGCGCTCCAGCCGGGCCCGCCGGTCCGCGGCGGCGAGCGAGGACATCTCCGCCAGGTCGATCTCTTCGAGCAGCTTGGCGCGGTAGGTGGCCACCATGTGGCTGTCCTCCCGCGCCCCGCCGTTCTTCTCGGGGGCGCTCATGCGTGCCCGCAGGCTCATTGCGTAACTCCTCGTTCCGTCTTGCTTGTTGAGCCGCTGGAGAGATCGTGGAGCGGCGTGCCGCGGGCGTCAGGTGCGGGGCATCGTGGAGCTGCGCTCGGCGGTGCCCCAGATGTTGACGCCCGGAAGGATGTCGGGCACCTTGACGCGGGTCGTGCAGGTGACCTCCTGGCCGGAACCGCTGGTGCGGATGCGGGCGCGCTTGGCGGTCCAGCCGCTCATCGCGTCCTTGCCCGCCTCGACGTCGCAGCCGCCTCCGAGCGACATGCTGGCCGAACGCGCCGCCGCGCGGGCCCCCGTGCCCGCCTGGTTGGCGGCGTACGCGGCGAGGCCCGCCTGGATCGCGAGGAGGCCGCACAGGAGCATCAGGGGGATGAAGCCCAGATACTCGATGGCGACCTGGCCGCGGTCGCGGCGGGTGGCCGTGGCGCCGGAGTCGGGAGTGTGATTGCTCATCGTCGGTCCGCCTCCACCGGGAATGCGCCGTTGCCCTTGACCTGGAACGGCCAGTTGAGTACGCCGGGCACCAGGATCGGCACCTGGAGCTTGACCTCGGCCTTGTACATGCCGCCGGAGGTGCGGCACCTGGGGTTCTTCATCTCGTCCTCCCAGGCGTCCGGCAGGTTCTCCTTGGCCGCGTCCCGGCACGCCTGACCGCGCATGCTCTGCGCGATGGCTCCCGCGTGCGCCGCCTTGTCCGCGGAGTTCCCCGCCAGGGAGAACGTGTAGCCGATCAGCGCGCACTGCCAGAGCGCGATCATCAGCAGGATGATCAGCGGTGTGACGCCCAGGAACTCGATCGCGGTCTGGCCCCGGTCGCGCCCGCGGCCGGACAGCCGACCGCGTATCGGGCGTCGTGCGGTATCTCGTTCCGGACCCCGTGCCGGGGAAGGGTCACCGTGCTGCCTTCCCCGTATCTCCGTGTCTCTCGTCTCGGTGATTGCCATTGGTCAACTTGCCCCCTAGGTCGTCGCCCGGTTCCGGGAGTCGCTGTCGCGCCGGCGCCCGATCGAGCCCCGGTCGTTCTTGAACTTCGCGTTGCTCTTCGCGCCGTTCTTTTCCGCCTTCTCAGGAACCTTGACGATGCCCAGCTCTCCCGCAAGGGCCCAGAGGGCCTGTTTGACCGTGCTCTTGGAATCGAGTTCGTGCAGTCGACCCGCGTCGACGACGCTCTGGAGTTCCTTGAAGTTCGCGGGGACGGCCGTGTCGGCCGTCCTGGTGCCGGTGATCTTCTCGATCAGCTGCGGCTGGATCTCGGTGTTGCGGATGAAGCGGTTGACGAGGGTGACCGTCTCCTCCGCCTTGCGGATCTGGAGCCGGTCCCACATCCGTACGACCCGCTTGGCGCCGCGCACCGCGATCACGTCGGGGGTGGTGACCAGCAGCGAGGTGTCCGCCATCTCGATGGCCGCCGCGTTGGCGCCGTTCAGCTGGCTCCCGCAGTCGATCACCACGACCTCGTTGCGCGAGCGCAGGGCGCTGACGATCTGCCGGGCCGAGCGGTCGGTGACCTCCTCGGCGCTCTCCCCCTCGCTGGGGGCGAGCAGCAGCGACAGGCCGGTGTCGTGGCTGAACACGGCGTCGGCCAGGACGCGCGGCGAGATGTCGGTGATCGTCGACAGGTCGACGATGGAACGCCGGAACTGCACGTCGAGGTACGAGCCGATGTCGCCGGCCTGGAGGTCCATGTCGACCAGGGCGACGGTGCGCCCGGACGCCTGGGCCGCCAGGGCCAGCTGCACGGCGGTGATGGTGGCGCCCACGCCGCCCTTGGCGCCGCTGACGGTGACGACCGTACCGCCGGGTCCGGTGAACACGTCGTTGCCGGTGGACAGGTGACGGCGCACCCCGACGGACCATTGGGCCGCGGATTGAACCCTGTTGGCCAGTTCTTCGTAACTGAGGGGGAGGGTGACGACGCCTCGTGCGCCCGACTCCATCGCGGACGAGAACAGACCGGGGGTGACATCGGCGGTGATCAGCACGACACCGATGGCGGGGAAGCGGAGGGAGACCTCCCGGATCAGTTCCAGTGCCGGCACCGGCCCGATCCGCTCGTGGACCAGGACGACCTCGGGCAGGTCGTCGAGCGATTCGCCGGCGAGCCGGGCGAGGGTGTCGATGAGCTGCGTCGAGTCACTGACCGGGGCGGCCGGCTCCGCTTCGGGGAGCTGGCTGAGCAGGGTGGTGACGGATCTGGCCGCGTCGACGTCACCGACGGCCGGGAGGATCCTCGTGGTCATTCGATCCTCACTTGTCCTTGTCGAGCGTGTAGGTGCGGTCGCCGGGACGGATGGTGCTGTCGCTGCCGGAGGCCAGGAGGGCGAGGCGCACGTGCTCCGCGAAGGACTCGGCGTAGGCGATGCGCTGGGTGTCGAGCGTGTTGAGCGCGAAGGTGATCGGGACGGCCTCGGTGCCCATGTTGCTCTTGCTGCCGTCGGTGCGGGGCTCCAGGGCGGTCAGCTTGCCGACGTCCAGCACCTTGGCGTTGGAGACGATGACCTTCGACTGGGAGGGGTCGCCGTCGCGCTCACCGGCGAAGGTGGCGTAGATGTTGACGGTGGCGCCGGGGGTGATCTTGCCCGCGACACCGGTCGCGGCGTCGATCATGATGGCGATCTCCTGCTCCCCGGGCTGCAGTTCGGGGCGCCGCTGCATCATGTCGGACTGGAGCAGCGAACCCTTGCGCAGCTGGGTGACGGCGATCTTGCCGTTGACCTCGGAGAGGTCCGTCACCGCGTTGGTGGACAGCCAGCGCTTGGGCATCGAGATCTTCTCGAACTGCCCGGCGGACAGAGCGGTGTAGGGGGCCACGTCGGACTTCAGCTGGTAGGCCGAGACCTCCGGCCCGACCTTGGAGTTGACATCGCTGATGACCGAGAGCACGCCGGCGAAGGCGCCGAAGGCGCACAGAACCGACAAGAGCAGGAGTATCACGCCGCGGCGCTGACGGGAGTTCATGGGCCGGACAACCTCGTTCGATTCGGATGCTGGGGGCAGCGGACGGAAAGGCGTCTACGGAGGAAAGCGGAAGCGCTAGGACTGCGGTGGTGCGAGCGCTCCATGGCTGAGGACACCGGCTGGGTGTGTTCGGTTCTCGGCCGCGGGAAGCGGGGAGGAGCAGAACCCGCAGCGATCACCGATGAGTTCCATCCCGCACCAGTGACAGTTCTCCCGGCGTACGGAGGAGACCAGCTGGTACAGGACGGAGAGGTCTGGCAGGTAGGCGGCGAATTCCACCAGTTTCCCGGTTCCCCACCAGGCGGGGGAGGCGGAGGGGAGCGTGGCCTCGTGGACGGACTGGACCTTCCACGCGGGCGCGAGGGTCTCCTTCACCCACTCGGACTGCGACTGCCCCTTGGCGGTCATCAGATGAGTGGCGAACTCGGGGCCGGTCGGGGGCTCCGCCTTCGGACCGACCTTGACGAGCTGTGGTTCGGGCGCCGCGACCACGGCGAACTGGGAGCCGGGCACCCAGGACTGGGCGTGCGTCCTGAGGTCGACCGGGACCCGGTCGAACTTGGCGACCGAGTGCAGCAGGGCGCCCGCGTGGATGTAGTGCGTCAGCAACCGGGCGGCGGAGGCGACCACTCCCGGGCTGAAGTCGCAGATGGACAGCTGGCGCAGCTGCCGTACGAGCACGGCCACGCCCAGCGGCGGCAGGTCCACCTTCACCAGGGCGATGCGATCGCTCTCCAGGACCGCGCGGACGGAGTAGAGCCGACGTTCATGGGCGGACGAGATGCCGGTCGGATAGACGGCGACGACATAGCCGTGCTGTTCGAGCAGCACATGCATGTCGCCGATGGCCATCTCCAGGGCCTGGGCGTCCGGAGCCTGCAGCAGGGCGGCTGTCGGCGTCTGCTGATCGGTCGGAGGTAGTACCAGGTCAGCACTGGTCACTGCTATTGCGGTCGGCACGCTGTTCCCCGTTTCGGCTCCGACCGACGCCGGTCATGACGTCGGCCGCAATCGCTCCTGCTCCGCGGTTCTGCCTCAGCACTTTATCCACGTCTTACCTGGCAGAGAACACTTTTCAGAGGCCAGTCCGACAACGTGTACGAGGCGCCTGCGTAACGCCGCGGTGCTAAATCGGATCAAATCGAAAATCGTCAACTTCTGTACAACTGCGGAGGGTTACCGATACACCTTCCGGTTACCCGACTCGGAAATTCATCGCCGCACGTCAGAGCGGTGAAGGGGGATTCAGTACCCCCTCCGATGAGGGGTGGTTCGTCACTGTCCGGACACCCCCGGCACTTCACCCGCATGAGGTTGCGAGGCTGCAACAAAACGTCAATCCACAGGTTGGAACGGGGTGCTCCGGGACACCTCCGGGGGTATTCACGGGCCCCCGGAGGGGGCTGTTCTGAAGGGCCGAACAGACCTGTCAGTCACGGCCTCCGCCGCCAGAGGTCTTGACAACTCGATTGGTCTGGACCAGTTTTGTCGGCCAGCGGTGGCCACCGTTCATCTACTCCGTCTCCCCTTCATCTGCCCGTCACCTCCCGGACGTTCCGAAGCGCCGCCGGTCCACCCCGCCGGCCCATCCCCAGGCACCCCGGCAGGCATCCCCGACTCCCCACGGAGGCAGCAAGTGGAACCTTCCCCCGTCAACGGACGCAGAATCCGCAGGCGTTACAACCGTCCGTTCGTCGGTGTCGCGACGGCCGTCCTCGCGGCCGGTGCGCTGACCGCCACGGGCATGGCGGGCAGCGCCGAGGCCGCCGACGTCAACGTCGCCAGGAACGCGGGCTTCGAGTCCGGGCTCGCCAACTGGTCCTGCACCGGCGGCACCGCCACCACCGTCTCCTCCCCGGTGCACGGCGGCAGCTCCGCGCTGCAGGCCACCCCGACCGGCCAGGGCACCGCCCGGTGCACCCAGACCGTGTCCGTGAAGCCCGACTCGACGTACACGCTCAGCTCCTGGGTGCAGGGCGGTTACGCGTACCTCGGCGCGAGCGGCACCGGAACCACCGACGTGTCCACCTGGTCCCCCGGCTCCGGCAGCTGGACCCAGCTCACCACCAGCTTCAGGACCGGCCCGAACACCACCTCGGTCGACGTCTACACGCACGGCTGGTACGGCCAGGCCGCCTATCTGGTGGACGACGTGTCCGTCAGCGGCCCCGACGGCGGTGGCGGCACCGACCCCGATCCCGAGATCCCCGCCCCGCCCGCCGGTCTCGGCGTCGGCACGACCACGTCCTCCTCCGTGGCCCTGTCCTGGAACGCGGTGCCGGGCGCGACCAACTACACCGTCTACCGCAACGGCACGAAGGCGACCACGGCCACCGGGACCTCGGCGACGGTCACGGGGCTGGCCGCCGACACCGAGTACCAGTTCTCGGTGACCGCCACCAACGCGGCCGGCGAGTCCGCCAAGTCCGCCGCGGTCGGCGCCCGCACCGCCAAGGAGGGCGGCGGCGAGCCCGGCCCCGGCACCTCGGTGCCCAAGCACGCGGTGACCGGCTACTGGCAGAACTTCAACAACGGCGCGACCGTGCAGAAGCTCAGCGACGTGCCCGCGAACTACGACATCATCGCGGTCTCCTTCGCCGACGCCACCGCCACGCCGGGCGCCGTCACCTTCAACCTGGACACCGCCGGGCTGAACGGCTACACCGTCGACCAGTTCAAGGCCGACATCAAGGCGAAGCAGGCGGCCGGGAAGAACGTCATCATCTCGGTCGGCGGCGAGAAGGGCACCGTCTCCGTCAACAGCGACGCCTCGGCGGCCAACTTCGCCAACTCGCTCCACTCGCTGATCCAGGAGTACGGCTTCAACGGCGTCGACATCGACCTGGAGAACGGCCTCAACTCCACGTACATGACGAAGGCGCTGCGTTCCCTGTCGCAGAAGGTGGGCTCCGGCCTCGTCATCACCATGGCCCCGCAGACCATCGACATGCAGTCGACCGCGGGCGAGTACTTCAAGACGGCGCTCAACATCAAGGACATCCTGACCGTCGTCAACATGCAGTACTACAACAGCGGCGCGATGCTCGGCTGCGACGGCAAGGTCTACTCGCAGGGCTCGGTGGACTTCCTCACCGCGCTGGCCTGCATCCAGCTGGAGGGCGGCCTCGCCCCGTCGCAGGTCGGTCTCGGCGTCCCCGCATCGCCGAGCGCCGCGGGCGGCGGCTACGTCGCCCCGTCGGTGGTGAACGCGGCCCTGGACTGCCTGGCCTCCGGCACCAACTGCGGTTCCTTCAAGCCCTCGAAGACGTACCCGGACATCCGCGGTGCGATGACCTGGTCGACCGCCTGGGACGCCAAGTCGGGCAACGCCTGGTCGAACGCGGTGGGCCCGCACGTGCACGGCCTGCCGTAGCCACGGACCGGCACCATCCATGACCAGCAGCGCCGCCGCTCCCCCGGCGGCGCTGCTGCATGTCATGGGGGCGGTCGGGACGGTGGCTGCGACCGGGGGCAGGGCTTCACCTGGTGGCACAAGTCGGGTGCGGACGGGATCGATCGGACGTGCACGGCGGGGCGCGGGGAGCGGTTCTGGTACTGGCGGGCGAACAGGGGGCGGAGCATCATCTGCGCCTCGGCGGCCTGACCGGGCCCGCCCCGTGAAGCGGCGTTCCGGGCTGTCCCGGACCGTCCGCACGCTGTCCCGGACAGCCCGGACCGTGGTCCTGCGGGAGGTCGCGTGCCACCGTGAGGGGAGCGCGGTGGTGCGACGGGGGGAATGACATGGCCGGGGCGCGGGTTCAGGCGCTGAGCGGGGACGATCCGACGGTTCTCGGGCCGTACCGGCTGATCGGACGGCTGGCGTCCGGCGGCATGGGACGGATCTATCTGGCCCGGGGCGGCGGACAGGGCGGCGGGGAACTCGTCGCCGTGAAGACGCTGTTGGCCGAGGGACGGGTCGGCGACGTCGACCGGCGGCGCTTCGCCCGCGAGGTGAAGCTCGCCCAGCGGATCGACAGCACGTACACGGCGCGGGTGCGGGAGGCCGATCCGGACGCCGAGCGGCCCTGGATGGCCATCGACTACATCGCCGCGCCACCGCTCTCCGAGCTCGTCCGGACCTGCGGGGTGCTGCCCGCGTCGGCGGTGCGGTGGGCGGCGGCGGGCACGGCGGAGGCGCTGGTCACCCTCCACCGCGAAGGCATCGTCCACCGCGACGTGAAACCGCAGAACGTACTGCTCCCGCTCGACGGACCCCGGGTCATCGACTTCGGCATCTCGCACGCCGACGACCTCACCCGTACCAGCCTGACGCTGGGCACGATCGCCTTCACCTCGCCCGAGCAGGCCCGCGGCGAGGCATCGACGACCGCGTCCGACGTGTACTCACTGGGCGCGACGCTGTTCCTGCTCGCCACCGGACGCCCGCCCTACGCCGCGGACGGCGACACCCTGCGCCTGCTCGCCCGCGTCCAACGCGGCGACCTCGACCTCGACGGACTGCCCAGGGAACTCGCACCGACCATCCGCCCCTGCCTGGCCACCGACCCCGCCGAACGCCCCGCACCGGCCGAACTGCTCGCCCGGTTCCGCGAGGACCAGACCGGGATGCCCACCACGCGCGGCGGGAACCGCTGGCTGCCGCCGCGCTGGACGGCACTGATCGGGGAGTACGCGGCCCAGGGCCGGGAGCTGGCCCGCGCGAACCGGATCGACCCGGACGCCGTGACCGTGGACCAGCGCACGAGCGTGGTGCCACCGCCGGACCCCACCCGGATGTACACGGCGGAACGGGAACGGGAGCAAGAGCGGCAACGGAAACGGGAACGGCAGCGCGCCGAGGAGGAGAAGGCCCAGGAGGCCGAGAAAGAGCGGAACGCGCGGCGCGCCCGCGCCACGTCGTCCGCCCCGGCCCCGTCGTCGTCCTCGGCCCGCCCCAAGTCCAAGCCCAAGTCCGAGCCCGACCCCGTACCGACTCCCGCCCCTGCGGCGAAGAAGTCCTCCGGCGAGGCGTGGATGCTCATCCCGCTCGCCGCCATCATTCTTTTCCTCTGGCAGCAGCCCTGGAAGACGGACACCACCAGCACCTCGACCACCGGCAGCACCTACGGCTCCACCGCGAGCCGGAGCTGGACGCCGACGCCCACCCCGACCGCCGACGCCACGGACCGGGCGTTCCGGTTCATCCGCAGCGGCCAATGCCTCAACGCCTACGACGACGGGCACGGGAACTGGAACTCCACGGTGCCCGTCCCGGTCGACTGCGACTCCGCCAACGCGTACGTCTACGTCACCCGCGCCTACTCGACCGGCGGCACCCCCGACCCCTGCCCGTCGGGGAACGGCCGGGGCAGGTGGTACCACGCCGCGAACGACGACATGAACACGACCCTGTGCCTGACCCGTCAGTTCCGCAAGGGTCAGTGCTTCCCCGCCGACCTCGACGGCAACGGCAACGCCGATCTGCTGGTGGTCTGGAGCTGCAACTCGGACAAGGTGCCCGTCGCGGGCCAGTCGATCGCGCAGATCACCGGCTACTACCGGGCGCCCAAGTCGTACCGCGGCCAGATCTGCCCGACGAACGGCGGGCAGCGCTACTGGTACTGGAAGGTGGACGACAACAAGAACATCATCTGCGTCAGCCGGGCCTGATGCCGGGCGGACCCGGCGAAGGCACGGACGGGTCCTCGGGGCCCGGGTTCACGCCCGGGGCGTGCCCGGTCCGGTCCGGCGGGCCGCCGGCATCTGCCATGCGCGGGTGGGTGCGTGGCCGACCTCGACGTCGTGCAGCTGGGTGGCGAGCAGCCGGCTCGCCGCCCCGGCCGGGGCCCGGCGGTCGGTCAGTGGATGGGGGCCGTCCAGGACGGACATGGTGAGGTGATAGGTCGACAGGGCCCGGTCCGTCCCGGCCCTGGCCCGTTCCTCGGACGGTGCGCGGGAAAGGGTCAGTACCGTCGGCTCCAGGTCCTCGGCGACGGCGGCGGCGAGACGGGCGTGGCCGTCCAGGATCACGTAGCAGTTGAGCCCGCTGAACCACCAGAGCAGTACGGGCGGCAGGACGCCTTCCCGGGCCTGCTTGCGGTAGGACTTCACCCTGCCGTCGTCGGGCGGTGGCATCCGCCGCAGGGGCATGACCCCCCATGAGCCGGTGAACCAGTCGACATAGCCGTCGGGGTGGTCGTCGAGCAGCCGGGAGCGCCATCGGCCGGCGGGCCCGTCCCCGGTCCGGGGCGTCCCCTCCTCGACGAGTCGCCGGGAGAGCACCCACCGCCCCTCGTGGAGCGGGCCGATGGGCGATGCTTCCAGGGCGCCGGCGAAGCGATGCGCCCAGCGGGCGTACCAGGACGGTTGCCCCTGCCCGCCGACCGCGCGCGCCTCCGCGGCCCGCAACGGGGCGACGGGTGACCGGTAGCGGTCCGTGCGGAGGTACTCGACTCCGCACCGGTCGTCGTCGACCTCGGCGGAGAACACCACGTCCGGCCCCTGCACCAGGACCATCCGGTTGCCGTCGGCCACCTCCGGCCGCAGCCCCGGCTCGGTCGCGGGCGCAAGTTCCGGGCCGAGGCCGCCCCAGGATTCGTCGGCGGTCGCCGCGGTCAGATTCGTCCGGTGCACCGGACGAATCCTAGGCCCCGTCCGACCCGGTCCGTCCCGACTCGGCACGCCCCGGCGCTGAACTAGATCACCAGGCTCAGCAGCGCCGCGACCGCGAATCCCGTGACCGACAGGACCGTCTCCAGGACCGTCCAGGACTTCAGGGTGTCGCGTTCGGAGATGCCGAAGTACTTCGACACCATCCAGAAGCCGCCGTCGTTGACGTGCGAGGCGAAGATCGAGCCGGCCGAGATCGCCATGATGATCAGCGCCAGGTGGGCCTGCGACAGGTCCTGCCCCTCGACCAGGGGTACGACGATGCCGGCGGTGGTGACGATGGCGACCGTCGCCGAACCCTGGGCGACGCGCAGCACCACGGAGATCAGCCAGGCGAGCAGGATGACGGGCAGGCCGACGTCGTTGAAGGTGTCCGCGAGCGCGTCCGCGATGCCGCTGCCCTTGAGGACGGCGCCGAAGACGCCGCCCGCGCCGACGACCAGCAGGATGTTGCCGACCGGCTTGAGGGAGGAGGTGGACACCGACTCCAGGGACTTGCGGGACCAGCCGCGCCGGATGCCGAGCAGGTAGTAGGCGAGCAGCAGCGCGATCGTCAGGGCGACGAAGGGGTTGCCGAAGAATTCGATGACCGAGCGCGGGGTGGAGGGGTCCAGCGCGATGGAGGAGAACGTCGCGGCGAGGATCAGCACCAGCGGTGTGCCGATGATCGTGAGCACGGTGGCGAGCGCGACCGGTTCCTCGCGCGGGGTGACCCCGGCGGTCCGCTGTTCGGCGGCGACCGCGGCCTTCGCCTCCTCGGCGGCCTCGACCATGTCCTGCGGGACCGCGACGAAGATCCGCCTCCCGATCCAGGCCGCGTAGCCCCAGGCGGCGAGGACGGACGGGATGCCGACGACGGCGCCCATCAGGATGACCCAGCCGAGGGAGACCTGGAAGAGTCCGGCGGCGGCGACCGGGCCGGGGTGCGGCGGCAGGAACGCGTGGGTCATGGAGAGGCCCGCCAGCAGCGGCATCGCGTAGAGCAGGATCGATTTTCCGGAGCGTTTCGCGGCGGCGTAGACGATCGGCGCGAGGACGAAGATGCCGACGTCGAAGAAGACCGGGATGCCGAAGATGAGGCCGGTCAGTCCCATGGCGAGCGGGGCCCGCTTCTCGCCGAAGAGGTTCAGCAGGCGGGCGCTCAGCACCTCGGCCCCGCCGGAGACCTCCAGGATCGCGCCGAGCATCGTGCCGAGGCCGATGATGATGGCGACGTGACCGAGGATGCCGCCCATGCCGGATTCGATGACGGAGACGGCGGCGGACTTCTGGACCGTGCCGAAGAGTTCCGTGACGGAGAGGCCGGCGCCGAGGCCGACGGCTATGGAGACGGCGAGCAGCGCGACGAACGGCTGCAGCCTGACCTTGATGATCAGGAAGAGGAGGAGCGCGATGCCGAGGGCGGCGACGGTCAGCAGACCGGCGGTGCCGTCGACGAGCAGGAGGAGGCCACCGGTGTGGGGTGGTGTCTCGACCGGTTGTGGGGAAGCGGCGAGCAGCATGGACGACTCCGTTTTCGGAGAAGGCTTTTGGGTGTGGCGGGGCGCGGCACGGCGCTTCCGTGGGGCGAAGCGCCGTGCCGTGCGCGATGGGGTGGCGGAGCGGGTGCGGCAGGGGGACCGGCCGGAGGGACCCGGTCGGTCGGATCAGCCGAGGACCGCGAGGGCGTCGATCTCGATGAGCAGGCCCTTGGGGAGGCCGACGTAGACCGTCGTGCGGGCGGCGGGGGGCTGCGTCAGGTTCTGCTCGGCGAAGTAGGCGTTGTAGATCTCGTTCATCTCGGCGAAGTGGTCCACGTCCGTGAGGTAGACGCGCATCATCATCACGTCGTCCCAGCTCGCGCCGCCCTCCTCCAGGATCGCCTTGACGTTGGCGAAGGTCTGGAGGGTCTGCTCGCGCAGGGTCGGACCGGCGGGGGTCGGGGCCCGGCCCTCGACGGCGGGCAGGAAGCCGACCTGGCCGGCGACCTGGAGGATGTTCCCCTTCTTCACCCCGTGCGAGAACTTCGCGGGGGGCGTGGTGTGGGT
Organism: Streptomyces sp. NPDC006435; assembly: GCF_040612315.1. NCBI lineage: Bacteria > Bacillati > Actinomycetota > Actinomycetes > Kitasatosporales > Streptomycetaceae > Streptomyces > Streptomyces sp. NPDC006435. Next base: position 37,869 of record NZ_JBEXPY010000023.1, on the reverse strand, counting down.
GCTCGGGGTGAGGGCGATCTTCTCGGTCATGGCTGTTCAGGCTTTCTTGGGTCGGTTGTCGGTACCGGAGTACTCCCGGCTGATGGTTTCGGCGGTGCGCCGCACCAGGGGGAGCAGGGTGAGGAGTTCCTCGGCCGTGACGACGACATTGGGCGCGGAGACCGACATCGCTGCGACGACCCGCCCGTCCGCTCCCCGGATGGGGGCGCCGATGCAGTTGATGGATTCCTCGTGGCCGCCGAGGTCGGTGGCCCAGCCCTGTTCGCGGACGACGGTGAGCTCCTTGAGGAAGGCACCGGCGTTCGGGGTCGAACGGGACGTGTACATGGGGTAGTCGAGCTTCTCGGCGACGGCGCGCCGCTCGGGCTCGGTGAGGTCGGCGAGCAGCAGTTTCGCCACGGCGGCGACGGTGATCGCGACGGGCTTGCCGATCCGCGAGTACATCCGGACCGGGTAGCGGCTCTCGACCTTGTCGATGTAGAGGACCTCCTGCTCCTCGTACACCGCGAGGTGGACGGTGTGACCGCAGTTCTCGTTGAGTTCGACGAGGTGGGGGTGGGCGATCTCCCGTACGTCGAGGTTCTCGACGGCCTCCTGCGCCAGGGCGAAGAGCCGGGCGCCGAGACGGTAGCGCTGGTCCTGCTGGCGGTAGACGAGTCCGTGCTCGTGGAGCGTGCGGAGCAGGCGCAGCGCCGTGGACTTGTGGACGCCGAGCCGCTCGGCGACCTGCCCGAGGTCGGCGGGTCCCTGGGCGAGCAGCGGCAGGATGCTCAGCGCCCGGTCGACGGTCTGACTCATGTCGTACGTACCTCCTGGTCCTCCCCCGTCCAGCCGGGGCCGAGACGAAGTCTCCCCCAGGCCCCGTCGTCCAGGGCGGCAAGGGCGTCGGCGTGCGCACGGGCCGGCGGATCGGTGAGGTCGCCGGGGACGGTGAGGACGGCGGCGGCCATGAGGTGGCCGTGCCGGACCCGGTCGCGCACCGGCAGGCCGCGGAGGGTGGCGGAGAGGAACCCGGCGGCGAAGGCGTCACCGGCGCCGACGGGGGCGACGACGTCGACCCGGAGCGCGGGGACGGCGGTGACGACATCGGCGCGGGTGCCGGTGCAGGTGTCGGTGTCGGTGTCGGCGCGGGTGCCGGTGCCGGTGCCGGATTCGGTACGGGAATCGGTACGGACACCGGCTTCGGTACGGGAATCGGTACGGACGTCGGCTTCGGTGCGGGAATCGGCCCCCGCGGTACGCGAGGAGGTGGCGCGCGAGAAGACGGTGGCGCCCTCCGCCCCCCGCTTCACGACCAGCACCTCCGGCTCCGGCAGGGCCGCGCGGATCGCCTCGGCACCCCGCACGCCCCACGCCTCCTCCGCCTCGTCCTCGCCGACGAAGACGAGGTCGGCACCGCGCGCCAGGTCGAGCAGGACGGCCGGCCGCGCCCCGTCCCGCCACAGGCCCGGCCGGTGGTTGACGTCGAAGGAGACGAGCGGGCGGCCGGGCCGGGGGGCGGTCAGGTCGCGCAGCAGGGCCAGGCAGTCGGCGGAGAGCGCGGCCGTGATGCCTGACAGGTGCAGGACCCGGCCGGTGAGCAGCGCCTCGTACGGGACGTTGTCCGGGGACATCGCGGAGGCGGCGGACCCGGCCCGGTAGTAGGCGACCTCGTGCACGTCGGCGGCCCGGTCCGTGGCCGTGCGGAAGTAGATGCCGGTGGGCCGCTCCGGGTCGCGCCGCACGGCGGAGGTGTCCACCCCGTATCCGGTGATCGCCTCGACGAGGTGGTCCCCGAAGCCGTCCGCGCCGACCCGGCTCACCCAGGCCGCCCGGTGCCCGGCGGCGGCCAGGGCGCAGGCGACGTTGGACTCGGCGCCCCCGATGCCGCGGCCGAAGGAGGGCACGTCGGCGAGGCGTCCGGGCTGCGACGGCAGGAACGTCACCATGGACTCGCCGAGGCACACGACTTCGGTGGCCGTGACGGCGTCGGTGGTCCTGGCCGGGGTTCCGGACACTCGGGGGCTCCTCGCGGGTTCGGTGATTCGGTTCGGTGATTCGGTTCGGGGCGCGGTGGGCAATGGCCCGGGGCGCGGCGGTGGTACACGCCATTGACCCGGCGTCGGCTCGGATGTTAGACAGCGTCAAGCGATATACGCAATGGGTGTTGCATATGATGCAACGACTACTTCGATCGAGGAGGCCCCCTTGGCTGCCGACCGTTCCGTGGCCGGACTCGCCGACGAGCCGGTCGACCACCGCTTCAAGGCGCTTCCGCCCGACGCGGAGGGCCTCACCGTGGGCGCCCTCGCCGCCGAGCGGCGCGACCTCTTCACGGGCGGCTTCACCACCCCGGTGCTCGCCCTGTCCGCCGAGTCGGTCGAGCACAACCTCGCCCTCCTGGAGACGTACGCGGAGCGCCACGGGCTCGCCTTCGCCCCGCACGGCAAGACCTCCATGTCCCCGCAGCTCTTCGCCCGCCAGCTGGAGCACGGCGCCTGGGGCATCACCGCGGCGGTGCCGCACCAGGCGCGGGTCTACCGGGCGTACGGGATCCGGCGGATCTTCCTCGCCAACGAACTGGTCGACGCGGCCGCCCTGCGCTGGCTGGCCGGCGAGCTGGACGCCGACCCGGAGTTCCGCTTCGTCTGCTACGTCGACTCGGTGCGCGGCGTCGAGCTGATGGACGAGGCGCTGCGGGCGGCGGGCGCCACCCGCCCCGTCGACGTCGTCGTGGAGCTGGGCGCGGGCGAGGGGGCGCGCACCGGCGCCCGCACCGAGGCCGAGTGCGCGGCGGTCGCCGACGCGGTGGCCGCGACCGGGACGCTGCGGCTGGTGGGCGTGGCCGGTTACGAGGGCGAGGTGCCGGACGCGTCCGGCGAGCGGGTGCGCCGGTGGCTGCACCGGCTCGTCGCGCTGGCCGTCGACCTCGACCGGGCGGGCCGGTTCGCGGCCGTGGCGGAGGCCGGCGGGGAGATCGTGGTCAGCGCGGGCGGCAGCGCGTGGTTCGACGCGGTGGCGGACGTGTTCGCGCAGGTCCCGGAGCTCTCCGCGCCGGTGCTGAAGCTGCTGCGCTCGGGGGCGTACGTCTCGCACGACGACGGCCACTACCGCCACCTCACCCCGTTCAACCGCGTCCCCGGGGAGGGCGCCCTGCAGCCCGCCTTCCGGCTGTGGGCGCAGGTGGTCTCCCGCCCCTCCCCCGAGCAGGCGTTCCTGAACGCGGGCAAGCGGGACGCGGCGTACGACCTCGACCTCCCCGAGGCACAGGTGGTGCGCTCCGGCCGCGACGGCACCGTCCGGCCCGCGACCGGCATCACGGTCAGCGGCCTGTCGGACCAGCACACCTGGGTGCGCACGGAGCCGGGGGCGGAGCTGGAGGTCGGCGACTGGGTGGGGATGGGGCTGTCCCACCCGTGCACGAGCTTCGACAAGTGGCAGCTGATTCCGCTGGTCGCGGAGGACGGGACGGTCGTCGACTTCGTCCGCACGTTCTTCTGACGCGTGGGGGAGCCGCCCCGCGGGACGGCTCCCCTTCCCGCAACCAGGGCTCCGCCCCCGGATCCCCGCTCCTCGATCGCCGGAGGGGCTGAATTCCACCCCCACTCCCCGAACGCCGGAGGGGCCGGGTCTCGCCAGTTGTCAGGAGCCGCTCCATGGACCTCGTCATCCGCAACGCCCACGTCGTCGACGGCACCGGCAGCCCCGGCCGCCGGGCCGACGTGGCCATCTCCGACGGCCGGATCGCCGGGATCCACCCCGAGGGCGCACCCGGCCCGCGCCCCACCGCCCGCCGCACCCTCGAAGCCGACGGGCTGGCACTCTCCCCCGGCTTCGTCGACATGCACGCGCACAGCGACCTCGCGCTGCTCCGCGACCCGGACCACAGCGCGAAGGCCGCACAGGGCGTCACCCTCGAAGTCCTCGGCCAGGACGGGCTGTCGTACGCGCCGGTCGACGACCGGACGCTCGCCGAGGTCCGGCGCTCCATCTCCGGCTGGAACGGCAACGGCGACGACGTCGACTTCGACTGGCGCACCGTCGGCGAGTACCTCGACCGGCTGGACCGCGGCCCCGACGGCCGGGGCATCGCGGTCAACGCCGCCTACCTGGTCCCGCAGGGCACGGTCCGGATGCACGCGATGGGCTGGGAGGACCGCCCCGCCACCGGCGCGGAACTGGACCGGATGAAGGAACTCGTCGCCCGGGGCATGGCGGAGGGCGCGGTCGGCATGTCCTCCGGGCTCACGTACACCCCCGGCATGTACGCGGACGACGCCGAACTCACCGAACTGTGCCGGGTGGTGGCCGAGTACGACGGCTACTACTGCCCGCACCACCGCTCGTACGGGGCGGGCGCGCTCGGGGCGTACGAGGAGATGGTGCGGCTCACCCGGAACGCGGGCTGCGCCCTCCACCTCGCCCACGCCACCATGAACTTCGGGGTGAACGAGGGCCGGGCGCCCGAACTGCTCGCCCTGCTCGACGACGCGCTCGACGCGGGCGCGGACATCTCCCTCGACACCTACCCGTACACCCCCGGCTGCACGACCCTCGTCGCGATGCTGCCGAGCTGGGCGGGCGAGGGCGGGCCGGACGCGGTGCTCGCCCGCCTCGCGGACGACGCGACGGCCGAACGCGTCCGGCACCACCTGGAGGTGGTGGGCTCGGACGGCTGCCACGGGGTGCCGATCGAGTGGGACACCATCGAGATCTCGGGCGTCGGCGCGCCCTCCCTCGCCGACCACGTCGGGCGCACGGTCGCCGAGTCCGCCCGGCTGCGCGGCGAGGCGCCCTGGACGACCGCCCGCAGGCTGCTCGTCGAGGACCGGCTCGGCTCGACGATCCTCCAGCACGTGGGCCACGAGGAGAACGTGCGGCAGATCATGCGCCACCGGGTGCACACCGGCGGCAGCGACGGCATCCTCCAGGGCGACAAGCCGCACCCGCGCGCCTACGGCACGTTCCCGCAGTACCTCGGCCGGTACGTCAGGGAGTTGGGCATCCTCACCCTGGAGGAGTGCGTCGCCCACCTCACCTCGCGCCCGGCGAGGCGGCTGCGGCTGACCGACCGCGGGTACGTCCGCGAGGGCTACCGGGCCGACCTGGTGCTCTTCGACCCGGCGACGGTGGCTGCCGGCTCGACCTTCGAGGAGCCGCGCACCCTGCCGGTCGGCATCCCGCACGTGCTGATCGACGGCCGGTTCGTCATCGAGGACGGCCACCGCACCCAGGCCCTCGCGGGCCGGGCCGTACGGGGAGCGGGGCGCACCCGGAACACCCCGTGAAGCTCCTCCCCTCGCCTACTCCGCCGCCCGTTCCCTCGCCCAGGCCAGGTCCTCCTCGGTCGGGGCGTCGTCCTGGGTGAGGCTGCGCCGCCAGTAACCGCTGAACTCCACGGCCCCGCGGCCCATGCCGCGCTCCTCGACCAGGTGGCGGCGCAGGGCCCGTACCGCCGACGCCTCGCCGGCCAGCCACGCGGCCCCGGGCCCGGCGGGCAGCGGGGTGGCCCGCACCGCGTCCGGCAGCGACCCGCCCCGGTCCCGGTGCACCCACCGGACGCTCACGTCACCGGGCGATTCGAGCGGCACCTCCTCCGCCGCGTCGGCCACCTCGACCCGGACCAGCGCCCGCGCCCCCGCCGGCAGGGCCTCCAGGATCGTCCCGATCGCGGGCAGCGCCGTCTCGTCCCCGGCCAGCAGCAGCCAGTCGGCGACGGGGAGCGGACGGGCGTACGCGGACGACGGGCCGACCATGCCGAGCACGTCGCCGGTGCGGGCGCGCCGTCCCCAGCGGGCGGCCGGGCCCTCCTCGCCGTGGAGCACGAAGTCGACCGTCATCAGGCCGGAGCCGGGGTCGTACCCGCGGACGGTGAAACTCCGCATCAACGGACGCTCGGGCTCCGGGATCGCCAGGTACGCCTCGTACCAGCGCATGCCGTGCACGTCGTCGGCGTCCGGCTCCGGAAGCCGGGGGACGTCCTGCCCCTCCCGCGGGAAGCAGAGCTTCATCTGCTGGTCCGGCCGGTCCTCCATGAGCCCAGCCAACGCGTCCCCGGCGAAGGTGACGCGCGCCGTGCGCGGGGTGACCCGCTCCACGCCCACGACCCGTACGTACGACACCGCCAGTGCCTGCCCCATCGCGGATCCCACCCTCCCCGACTGATACTTTACGACGTAAGGAATTACCTGGGGGAAGTTACTTTACGGCGTAAGGAGTTGCAAGTGGTGGTCTTTGCCGGGCAGGGCGACGCCCGCCGGTCGATGTCCCTGCTGTGGCGCGCGGACCGGCCGGAGGAGCAGGACCGGCGCCCCGGCCCCCGGCCCGCGCTGAGCGTCGACGCGATCGTGGCCGCCGCCGTCGCCGTCGCGGACGAGAAGGGCATGGCCGCGCTCTCGATGCGGGCGGTGGGCGAGCGGCTGGGCCGTACGGCGATGGCGCTCTACACCCACGTCCCCGGCAAGGACGAACTGCTGGACCTGATGTACGACGCCGTCCACGCCGAACTGCCCACCGACTACCCGGACACCGGCGACTGGCGCGCGGGGCTCACCGACTGGGCGCGGGACACCCTCGCGTTCCAGCTGCGCCACCCCTGGGTGCTCCGGGTCTCCCAGGCCCGCCCGGTCCTCGGCCCGCACGAGTACGCGGGACTGGACACCCTGGTGGGCCTGTTGAACCGGACCGGGCTCGACGCGGCCGTGCTGCGGCGGCTGGTCGGGACGCTGTCCCACTTCGTCCGGGGCTGCGCCGGGACGGTCGCCGAGGCGCGGCAGGCCGCGGCGGCGACGGGCGAGGCGGACGAGGAGTGGTGGTTCGCCCGCTCGGCGCTGCTGGGCGAGGTGGCGCCCGACTTCGCGGAGCGCTACCCGAGCCTGAGCGCGATGGAGCACGCCTCCGCCCCGCAGCCCCCGGACCCGCCCTCGGACCCGTCCCCGGCGGATGTGCCGTACCTGGAGCGCGAGGCGCGAAGGACCTTCGAGGCGGGGCTCGGCGTACTGCTGGACGGGATCGAGGCGGCGGTCCGCCGCGCCGGGGCGCGCTGAGCACGGCGGGGCGGACGCGAGCCGTACGGGTACCCAGAAACGCGACCGCCGCGACACCCTGTCGGGCGTCGCGGCGGTCACAGCCATACGTTCACGCGCGCACGTTCACGCGCGCACGTTCACGCGCGCACGTTCACACGCATGCGTTCACGCGCGGCGGTCACACGCATGCGTTCACGCCCGGACGTTCGTCCGTTCACGGCTTGGGCAGTTCGCATCCCGGCCGGTCGAGGTCGAACCTGTTGCCGGCACCGATGCACGGCACGAGACCGTAGGTCTGCTGGGCGTAGTTGATGCCCTCGCGCACCGTCACGTCACCGTTCTCGTCGACCTCGCACGGGTTGTTGTCCGCGCACTCCAGGCCGTCCTCGTTGCCGGTGTTGTTGACGGCGACGACCTTGCCGGTCGCGTTGTCGATCACCGGGGAGCCGGACGTACCGCCGATGGTCTGGCAGGCGGAGGTGTAGCGGACCGAGTCCTTCCAGGTCCACGCCCCCTCCTTGAGGCGGTAGACGAAGCCGTCGACGTTGCAGGAGTACGTGCGCTTCCAGTAGCCGGACACGACCGTGATCGCGGTGCCCTCGACCGGGTGCGCGGCGTTGAGCTCCAGCGCCTTGATGCCGTAGGTGCTCTCGATCTGGGCGTAGGTACGGGTGAGCTGGTACACCGATATGTCGGTGTCGGTCATCGTCCCGTACGAGATCTTGCTCGCGCGCAGGGTGCCGACGCCGCTGCCCGAGGCGTTCAGCAGGGTGAAGCTCCGGGTGGACGGCTGGTCGACCACGACCTCGCCCGGCCCGGGGAATCCCGTCTCCATGCAGTGCCCGTTGGAGAGCACCAGCGCGGGGTCGTCGGGCTGGGAGTCGGGCGTGCGGACGACGGAGCCGGAACAGTTGCTCAGCGCCACGGTCCCGGCGAAGTTGACCGCCTTGGGCCTGACCTTCTCCTTGACCGCACTGGGCGACGTCGTTTCGTGGGTGGTGGCCGCGGTCGCTGGTGCGACACCCGCTCCGAGGAGCAGAACGGCGAACAGCGCACCGACGAGAGGCTTTTTCATGTGGGGGTCCCCTCCAGGCGTATGTGCAGGGTCCGAATGGCCCCTGCAACCGAAGTTCCTTCGGTTTTGACATGCGCATGTTTGCGTACTGGAGGGGGCCCCACAAGGGGCGGTTTCAAGCCGTCCTCGAACCGCCGGTGTCGCCCTCGAACCGCCGATGCCGTCCTCGAACCGCCGGTGCCGTGCCCGGAGTCGGGCACGGTACCGGCCTGCGGCCCGGGTCTCAGGAGACGGTCGGCTCCACCGGGATCCAGAGCTCCGCCTCGGCCCGCGCGCCGTCCGGCGAGAGCCTGGTGCGCAGGATCTCGGGGCCGGGCCTGCTCCGGTACGGGTTGGACGGGAACCACTGGGTGAACACGTCCCGCCACAGGTACTGGAGCGCCTGCGGGAAGGGACCGGAGTTCTCGAACACTGCCCAGGCCCCCGCCGGGACCACCAGCGCGTCCAGGTCGTCGGGCACGTCCGCGCCGGTCACCACGCCGTGGTAGTAGTCGAGTCCGGTCCCCTCGGCCCGGCTCTCGTCGAGCTTGTCGCTCACTCCGACGATGCCTTCCGGCTGCTGGTCGGACAGGGCCGCGATGCGCCCCATCGTCTCCTTGTCGATGCCCCGGATGAAATCGGCGATGGCCGGATTCATTCCCTCGTGCACCAGCGGGACCCGTGCCCTCTTGCCGACCACACGGAACTCCTCCTTCTCCACGATCCGGTACTGCATGCTGCTGCTCCCTTCGACCACGAGGCGGAAGGACATCCGGGGCTGCGAGCGCAGTGCCGCACCGACCCGCCGGGCCTCGCCCGGACCGACGCCGTGCATGGCCCGGAACGCCCGCGCGAACGCCTCCCCCGAGGAGTAGCCGTACCGGACGGCGATCTCCAGCAGCGTCCGCTCCCCCGCGAGCACCTCGGCCCCCGCGAGCGTCAGCCGCCTGCGCCGGACGTACTCCGACAGCGGCATCCCGGCCAGCGCGGAGAACATCCGCCGGAAGTGGTACTCCGACGTCACGGCGATCCGCGCCAGCTCGGTCACCTCGATCCGCCGGTCGAGACGGCCCTCGATGTGTTCCATGGCCTGGTTCAGCTTCTCCAGCACCCCGGACTCCTTCCCTTACGGACCACCACGTTAGGAACGGCGCACCCGCCCCGACCCGACATCCTGTGCCCGGTGCGGTCGGGTCGGGCAACGGGGGCGCCGGGGCGGCCTCCGGTCCCGGCGGCCGGGGACGGGGACCCGGGGACCAAGGCCCCTCCGCCCCTGGACCGAGGCGGTCGGCCGCCCCCGCTGCGTACCGTCGGGAGCATGACTTCCGACCGCGAGCACCTGCCCGACCTCGACGCCTACCTCGACCGCATCGGCTGGAGCGGGACGCGTGGGCCGACCGCGGAGGTGCTGCGCTCCGTGCACCGTGCCCACGCCCTGGGCATCCCCTTCGAGAACCTGGACCCGGTCCTCGGCAGCGCGCCCTCGCTCGCGATCGCCGATCTGGAGGCGAAGCTCGTGCGCGGCCGGCGCGGCGGGTACTGCTACGAGCACAACACCCTGTTCGCCGCCGTGCTGACCGCGCTCGGGTTCCACGTCACCCTGCTGTGCGCGCGGGTCGTGGTAGGGGCCCGGCCCGGGGACGTCCGGCCGCGCACCCACATGCTGATGGCGGTACGGATACCGGGCGGGCCCACCCCGTATCTGGCCGATGTCGGCTTCGGCTCCCCCGGTTCGCTGCTGGAGCCGATCCCGCTGGTGGCGGGCGCCGAGGTGCACGACGCGCCGCGCCGCCACCGGCTCGTCACCGTCCCGCACGACGGGCCGCTGGAGCTGTGGGAGCTGCGGACGCACACCGCCGACGGGGCCTGGCAGCCGCAGTACGCCTTCACCCTGGAGCCCTTCGAGGCGCCGGACTACGAGGTCATCAACTGGCACATCGCGACCAACCCGCGCTCCCCCTTCTCGTCCGGCGTGTACGCGCAGCGGACCGTCCCGGGCGCGCACCTGTCGCTGACCGGCCGCACGTTCGCCACCACGGCCGACGACGGCGGCCGCGAGGAGCGCGAGCTGGCGGACGGCGACGAGGTGCTGCGCGTACTGGCCACCGAGTTCGACATCCACCTGCCCCCGGACACCCGACTGCCGGAGTGAGGACCGGGGCCGGGGCGGCGGTCTCCGCCGCCCCGGCCCGCCACCCCGGTCCGGCCACGTGGCCCATCTCACCCGTCCGTGTTCGTCACGTCCCCGCTCCACCCCATTCGAAGCCCCGCCCCCTCCCCCGCCCGGCGTTCCCACGGTCCGGGGCGGGGGACGCATGGCTATGGAAGACGCGTTCGGCGGACCGGACCACCCGTGCGGGGCACCCCGGCGGGGAAGCCCCGACGGCGCGCGGGGCGCGGTCGTAAGCTCCCGGACATGCAGGTCATCCAGTCCACGAAGCTCGCCAACGTCTGTTACGAAATCCGGGGCCCCGTCCTGGAGGAAGCGATGCGGCTGGAGGCAGCCGGTCACCGCATCCTCAAGCTGAACACCGGCAACCCCGCCGCGTTCGGTTTCGAGTGCCCGCCCGAGATCCTCGAGGACATCCTGCGCAACCTCGCCGGGGCGCACGGCTACGGCGACGCGAAGGGGCTGCTGTCCGCGCGGCGGGCGGTGGTGCAGCACTACCAGACCAAGGGCATCGATCTCGACGTCGAGGACGTCTACCTGGGCAACGGCGTGTCCGAGCTGATCCAGATGTCGATGCAGGCGCTGCTCGACGACGGCGACGAGGTCCTCGTACCCGCCCCGGACTATCCGCTGTGGACCGCCTCGGTGTCGCTGGCCGGCGGCACGGCCGTGCACTACCGGTGCGACGAGCAGTCCGACTGGATGCCGGACCTCGCCGACATCGAGCGGAAGATCACCGACCGCACCAAGGCGCTGGTGATCATCAACCCGAACAACCCGACGGGTGCGGTGTACGACGAGGAGATGCTGCGCGGGCTGACCGAGATCGCCCGGCGCCACAACCTGGTCGTCTGCTCCGACGAGATCTACGACCGGATCCTGTACGACGGCGCGGTCCACATCCCGACCGCGACCATCGCGCCCGACCTGATGGTGCTCACCTTCAACGGGCTCTCCAAGAACTACCGGGTGGCCGGCTACCGGTCGGGCTGGCTGGCCGTCTGCGGCCCGAAGGCGCACGCCTCCTCGTACATCGAGGGGCTGACGATCCTCGCCAACATGCGGCTCTGCGCCAACATGCCCTCGCAGCACGCGGTGGCCACCGCGCTCGGCGGGCGGCAGTCGATCGACGACCTGGTGCTGCCGGGCGGGCGGATGCTGGAGCAGCGCGACGCCGCGTACGACCTGCTGACCCGGATCCCGGGCGTGACCTGCGTGAAGCCGAAGGGGGCGCTGTACCTCTTCCCGCGCCTGGATCCCAAGGTCTACAAGATCAAGGACGACCGGCAGATGGTCCTCGACCTGCTGCGGGCCGAGAAGATCATGGTGGTGCACGGCACCGGGTTCAACTGGCCGGAGCCCGATCACTTCCGGGTCGTGACGCTGCCCTCGACCGAGGACCTGACGGACGCGGTCAACCGGATCGCCCACTTCCTGGACGGATACGGCCAGCCCTGACGGCCGGCGGCGGGCCCGTGGACGATTCCTGTATCGATCGTAGACAACTTTAGACTTAATCCAATGTAGGATGGTCCCACAGCAACACCAGGAGGCCATCCATGTACGAACCGATCCGCACCAAATCGGTCCACACACCGGCCGACCACGCCGACGACTTCCCGCACCGTTCCCGCGAGGAGGAGCTGGACATCCAGCTCGCCGGGCACCTGGCCGCGCTCCTCGCGGTCACCGACGAGCTGGGCCTCGGCGAGGCGGGCGACCGCATCGCCGAACAGGTCGCCAGGCTGCGCGGCGCGCCGCCCGCCCGGCACGCCGGTCGAACCGGAGCATCCGCACCCGCGCTGCACCGCCGTGCCCACGCCCTCGCGGGCCGTGCGCTGGTGGTGGCCGCGTCCCGTGCCGACACCGCCGCGGCGATCCTCGCGGCCGGGCGCATGGACGCCCACGCGGCGGCCGCCACCACGCGGCTGGTCGGCGCCCACTGACGGCCCCGGTCCGCGCGCCATCGAGGCGCGTGGACCGGGCGCCACCCACCCCCACGCACCCCGGAGCCCGCCCCCCGCACCGGGACCCACACCCCCGTACACCGGAACCCGCCCCCTCGTACCGGGACCCACACCCCCATACACCGAAGGCCGCGCCCCGTACGCCGGAGTCGTCCGCTCCCGTTCCGCCCCCGTTGCGTACTGGGATACTCACTTCACCTGCCGTCCACCCGACTCCGCCTGGAATGTGGAATTCCGGGAGCACGCTTCGGGTGTGAGACGCATCGTGGGAATCGTCCTGGCGGTGCTGCTGATCGGCGGAGTGGCAGCAGCCGTCGCAGCAGGACGCGCCGGCAAGGACACGAGCACGGCAACGAAGACCGTGCGTGGAGTGATCGGGTCGGAGAAGGCCGAGTTCTTCGCCGATCCCGACGTGGTGAAGGCCCTCGCCGCCAAGGGGCTCACCGTCAAGGCGGAGACGTCCGGGTCATGGGCCATGGACCAGTTCCCCCTCAAGGGTTACGACTTCGCCTTCCCCGGCTCGAAGGCCCCGGCCGACGAGCTCCAGCGCAGGTCCCCCGTCAAGGGCGGACCGATCAGGCCGTTCTACTCGCCGCTCGTCGTCGTCGCGCACCGCGCCGCCGCCCGGGTGCTGGCGGACAACGGGCTCGCGACGCTGGGCGGGAAGTCCAGCGGCAAACTGCTCATGAAGCCGTACCTCGACGCCGCGCGGACGGACCGGACCTGGCAGCAGCTCAAGGGCGCCGACAAGCACGCCGAGCTGTCCGGGACGGTGTTCATCACCAGCACCGACCCCGTCTCGTCCAACTCCGGCGCCCTCTACCTCGCCGCCGCCTCCTACGTCGCCGACGGCGGCCGGGTCGCCGCGGACGAGGCCGCGGCCGGCCGCACCGCTCCCCTGCTGAAGAAGCTGATCCAGGTCCAGGGCGCACAGCAGACCAGCACCGACGCCCCGTTCCGCGACTTCATCAGCGGGGTCGGCAACCCGCTCGTCCTGGTCTACGAGTCGCAGGTCGCCTCGCTACTGATGCAGGGTCAGGAGACCGGTGACCTGGTGCTCCTCTACCCCGACACCACCGTGTCCAGCGACCACACCCTCGTACCGCTGACCGACACCGGCCGGCAGTTGGGCGAGCTGCTCTCCGCCGATCCGCGCCTGCGCGAGCTGGCCGTGCGGCACGGTTTCCGTCCCCAGGGCGCCGCGGCCGAGTTCACCGCCGCCACCGCCGACCACACCGACTACATCGACCAGAAGCTGACCGGAGTCCGTCAGGCGCCCGTGCCCACCGCCACGGTGCTGCGCACGATGGCCCGGCGGACCCGCGGCTGAGGACCCGCCGGGCGGCCGTGCCCGACCGGAGGCCGCCCGGCAGGTTCCGACCCGTACGCCTACGCCTTCCTCTGTTCCTGGAGACCCGCTCATGGCCGAAGAACCGCAACCGATCACCCTCGCCCCGCCCGGCGACGCCCCGCCGCTGGTCCTCACCCCGCCGGAGCCGGTCGCCCCGGTCCGCACCGAGCAGGCCGCCGGTCTCGTGCCGGTCGACGAGTCGGTGCGCACGGAGATGACCCGCCGCGCCGCCGAGTACGTCGGCGGCCTCGCCGGCCTGGACGCCCGGTCGCCCGAATTCACCACCCGGATCGGGGAGATCGCCGCCCTGGGGCAGGGCGACATCCGCAACGCCGCCCAGCAGTCCAACCGGATGCTGGACCGCACCGTCCGCTCGCTGTCCGCGTCCGGAAAGGGTTCCGGGAGCGGCTCCGGGGGCGGCGACGCCCAGGCCCGGGTCGGCTCCTCCCTCGTCGAGCTGCGCCGCACCGTCGAGGACCTCGACCCGCGCGACGCCCCCGCCAGGGGCGCGCGCCGGCTGCTGTCCCGACTGCCGGGCGGCAACCGGCTCCGCGACCACGTCGCCAAGTACGCGTCGGCCCAGTCCACCCTGAACCGGATCGTGGGCTCGCTGCGCGGCGGCCAGGACGAGCTGCGCCGCGACAACGCCGCCCTGCACACCGAGCGCACCCGGCTCTGGGAGACCATGGGCAAGCTCCAGGAGTACGTGGTCCTCACCGAGGCGCTGGACGGCGCCGTCGAACAGCGCATCGCGGCGGCCACCGACCCGGCGCAGGCGGACGCGCTCCGCGCCGACGTCCTCTTCCCCGTGCGGCAGAAGCACCAGGACCTGCTGACCCAGCTCGCGGTCTGCGCCCAGGGCTACCTGGCGATGGACGTGGTGCGCCGCAACAACGACGAGCTCATCAGGGGCGTCGACCGGGCCGCGACCACCACCGTCTCCGCCCTGCGGATCGCCGTGATGCTGGCCTCGGCGCTGGAGAGCCAGCGCAAGGTGACCGAGCAGGTCCAGGTGCTGCGCTCCACGACCGAGGACCTGATCCGCGGCAACGCGGAGATGCTCGCCGGGCAGAGCGGCGAGATCCAGCGCATCGCCGCCGACCCGGCGGTGGGGGCGGAGACGCTGCGCACCGCGTTCCAGCAGATCTACCGGACGCTCGACGCCATCGACACGTACAAGGTGCAGGCCACCGAGTCGATGGCCGCGACCGTGGAGTCGCTGACCGCCGAACTCCAGCAGGCCGGCGCCCACCTGGAGCGCAGCCGGTCGGCCGGGGTGCTGGGGGGCGGTGGCCCCGCATGACGAACCGCCCCCGCAGAAGGCTGCGGAGGCTGCGACGCCGGGTGACCCGTTCGCTCGCCGCGCTGCTGTCCGCCGCCGTGCTCGTCCCCCTCGCCGCGTGCTCCGCCCCGGACACCGGCGCGTCCGGCTCCTCCGGCGGGTCCGGGCAGGACGACGGCCGGCCCCGGGCCGGCACGCTGCGCGTCCTCGCCTCCAGTGAACTCTCCGACATGGAGCCGCTGTTGGCGAAGGCCGAGCAGGCCACCGGGATCACCGTGCGCCCCACCTGGACCGGCACGCTGGACGCCGTCGAACGGCTCGCCTCCGGGAAGGCGGACGGGGCGTACGACGCGGTGTGGCTGTCGTCCAACGACTATCTGCGGCTGCGTCCGGAGGCGGCGCGGCGCATCACGTCGGAGACCCCGCTGATGACGTCGCCGGTCGCGCTCGGGGTCCGCCCGGCGACCGTGGAACGACTGGGCTGGCGGCCCTCGGACGTGACCTGGTCGCAGGTGCACCGGGCGGTCGCCGAGGGCCGGCTGACGTACGGGATGACCGACCCGGTCCGCTCCAACTCCGGTTTCTCCGCGCTCGTCTCGGTCGCCTCCGGGCTCTCCGGCGCCCAGTCCGCGCTGACCGACGCCGATGTGCGCGGCGCGAGCGGGAAGCTGAAGGAGTTCTTCGGCGGGCAGCGACTGACGTCCGGTTCCTCCGGGTGGCTGGCCACCGCGTACGCCCGGCGCGGCAACGTCGACGCGCTGATCAACTACGAGTCCGTGCTGCTGTCGCTGAACCGCGACGACCACACCGGACTGTCCGTGATCCGCCCCCGCGACGGGGTGGTGACGGCCGACTACCCGCTCAGCACGCTCGCCGACGCCGCCCCCGACGCGAAGGACGCGGTGCGCGCCCTGACGGCGTACTTCCGCACCCCCGACGCGCAGCGGCGGCTGACCCGGGACACCTTCCGGCGCCCGGTCGTGCCCTCGGTGCGGCCCGCGGCTCCGCTCGCCGCCGACGCGCGGCGCGAACTGCCCTTCCCCGGCTCGCGGTCGGTGGCCGACGGGCTGCTCCACAGCTACGAGAACAAGCTGCGGCGCCCCTCGCGCACCGTGTACGTGCTGGACACGTCGGGCTCGATGAAGGGGGACCGGCTGAAGCGGCTGAAGGCGGCACTGACCGGACTGACCGGGGACTTCCGGGAACGGGAGGAGGTCACGCTGCTGCCGTTCGGCTCGTCGGTGAAGCAGGTGCGCACGCACACCGTCGACCCGGCCGACCCGCGGCGCGGAGCGGCCGCGATCGAGGCGGACACCGCCGCGCTGACGGCGGGCGGCGAGACGGCGATCTACTCGAGCCTGAAGTCGGCGTACGAGCGGATCGGCGGCGGCAGCGATTCGGCGTTCACCTCGATCGTGCTGATGACGGACGGCGAGAACACGACGGGCGACACGGCCGCGGGGTTCGCCTCCTACTACCGGTCGCTGCCGGCCGCGCACCGGGTAACCCCGGTCTTCCCGATCGTCTTCGGCGACTCGGACCGCGGCGAGCTGGACCGGATCGCCGAGCTGACCGGTGGCCGGCTCTTCGACGCGACCGGGGACCGGGGACCGGACTCCCTGGACGGGGCCTTCGAGGAGATCCGTGGCTACCAGTAGATCCCGGGGCGGGGCGGGCGGGTCCTCCGGTGGTTCGGGCCGCAGGCCGGCGAACCGGGTGCTGGCCTATGTCGAGTCGCGGAAGAACCTCGCCGGGAGCGCCTGCGGGATCGCCGGTCTCGTCCTCACCTTCACCGGGCTCGCGGGGACGTACTGGCCGGTGGTGGTCGCCGGGCTGTACGGGGCGGGCGCCCTGATCGCCCCGCCCGAGCGGCCGCCCGCACCGGAGTTCCCGGACGCCTCGTCGCGCCTGGACGCGCTGCGGGACGACTTCGGGACGCTGCGGGCCTACCTGGACGAGGTGGACCTGCCGCCCGCCGCGTCCGGCCGGCTCGCCGAGCTGACGGAGCTCCTCGACGGGCTGCTCGCCCCCGGCTGGGTGTCCGAGGCCCTGGCCGCCGACCCGGAGGGCGTCCACGCCCTGTCCCGTGCCGTGCACCAGGACATCCCGGAGTCGGTCGACACCTTCGTGCGGACCCGTTGGTGGACGCGGATCACGCCCGGCACGGAGCCGCCCGAACGCCATCTGGAACAGCAGCTGACGCTGCTGCACCGGGAGGCGGAGGCGCTCGCGGCCGGGCTGCGGGAGGCGGAGGCGCGGCGGCAGCAGATCCACACCCGTTATCTGGAGGACCGGGGCCGGAACGGGTAGTCCCCGTTCCGGCCCCGGACCGCCGCCCGGGTCAGCGCCGGACCCGTACCGTCGCCGACGCCGTCGATCCGCTGTGCAGGTCGTCGCCCGCGTAGCCGATCTCGTACGTCACCTCCCCGGTGGCCCGGGGCAGGTCGTTGACGGTGAAGGTGCCGTCGGCGGCGACGGCGGCCGAGGTCAGCGTGCCGGTGCCCTTCCGGTCGGTGCGCACCACGGACAGCGTGATCCCGGCGGGCAGCGCCCTGCCCTGCCCGGTCAGGGTGCCGGTGATCGTCAGGCCCGCGCTCTTGGTCGCCTCCGCCGGGGCCCGGAGCGCGAGGGCGGTCGGGGCCTTGTCGACGGTGACGGCGAGCGTGACGTCCTCGGCCGGGCGGTGGGTGACGTCACCGGTGAAGGAGATGGTGTAGGTGGCGTCGCCGACCAGGGACGGGACGTCGAGGACGGTGAACGAGCCGTCGGCCTCGACCTCGGCGGCGGCGATCCTGCGGTCGCCGTTCGCGTCGTGCCGCACCGCCGTCACCCTGACCGGTTCGGCGGGGGCGGGGCCGTCCAGCTCCAGCCGGCCCCTGATCCCGACCGGTTCGCCGACGACGGGCCGGCCCGGGGTGGTGGTGAGGCCGCCGGTGAAGCGGGAGTCGTACTGGGCGGCCGGGGGCTGGATGACGTGCAGCCAGTACTCGGTGCCGGAGGTGTTGGTGGTGACGGCGAACAGCCGCGAGCCGTCCTTCGACCAGCCGAGCCCGCGCGGCACGACCCGGTCGCCTTCGAGCGCGCCCTCGAAGGCGAACTCCAGCGGGGCCCGGCCGGACGCCGGGTCGGCGGGCTGCACCAGCAGGTCGGCCGTGCCCCCGGTGGCGGCGGCGCCCCGGGCGATGTACGTCCCGTCGCCGCTGAAGGCGACCGCGGACGCCTTGGCCCCCTCGGGCAGCGGCTGGTACGCGACCGGCGCGTCGGACAGGTCGGCGGACTCCAGGAGCCGGGTGCCGTACGCGGCGTCGGCGACCGCGATCCGCCGCCCGTCGGGGGACTGCGCCACGTCCTTCGTGTCGAGGCCGCCCCGCCCCTGGGCGTCGGCGAACCGGCGCTCCGGACCGCGCACCAGGGTGTCGCCGCTCGCGTCGAACGTGGTGACGAAGGGGTTGGTCTCGGTGGCGGTGCGGGTCTGCGCCATCACGATCCGGTCCGGGACCTCGGGGCCGCTGGTCAGCCGCAGTCTGCTCGCCGCGTTCCACCCGGTGTTGACGGACATGGTGCCCGACACGCCGTACAGGGCGTTCCAGTTGTCGGCGCAGTCGGTGCCGTTGTACGGCGTCTCGGCGTGCCACTGCTTGCCCCCGGCGAAGGCCACGTCGCGCGGGCAGGTCGGGGCGGTCGCGGTGGAGACGGCGCCGGTGCGCTGCCAGGTGACCGTGTCGTAGGCGACGACGCCGGAGGTGTACGAGACGTAGAGCGTCCCGCTGTCCGCGCTCAGCGCCATCCCGGAGGTGACGGGCCCGACGGACAGGGACCCGGTCTTCTGGCCCTGGAAGTTGTAGATGTGGACCTGGCTGGTGGACCGGTCCTGGCCGTCCGTCACGTAGACCCGCTCGTGCACGGAGTCGACGACCATCGCCGCGTACGAGGAGATCGGCAGCTTGGCCACGGTGTCGCCGGGCGTGGTGCCGTCGGCCGCGCGGGCGGCCGGTGGTGCGACCGCGGTGAGACCCGCGGTGCCGAGGGTCAGCGCGGCCAGCGTCGCCGCGATGCGTACATGGTGCCGGTTCTTGCTCAACCGATTCCCCCACAGGCTCTGTCGGCCTCCGGCCGACCGAGCCGGAGGCGATGTGAAGGAACATCGAAGCGTTGTGGAGGTTGTGTGCGCAAGCCTTGGGCGATCTTCGGACGTTCACCGTGAAACGCCGGAAAAGGGGGCGGCCCCCGGAACCGTGAGGGAGTTCCGGGGGCCGTACCGCGGCCGGGCTGGTGAGACCCCACAGGTCAGGGCGGATGTCCGGGACCCGGTCGCGGGGCGTGCGGGGCGCACCCGTGCGGGGTGCGCCCCGGGGGTCTGTCGGGATCAGCCCAGGCGCTGGACCAGCGCGCGGTACTCGTCCCACAGCTCCTTCGGCGTGTGGTCGCCGAAGGTGTTGAGGTGCTCGGGCACCAGCGACGCCTCCTCGCGCCAGATCTCCTTGTCGACGTCGAGCAGGAAGTCCAGGTCGGCGTCGGAGAGGTCCAGGCCGTCGGTGTCCAGCGAGCCCTTGGCCGGCAGGATGCCGATCGGCGTCTCGACGCCCTCGGCCGTGCCGTCCAGGCGCTCGACGATCCACTTCAGGACGCGGCTGTTCTCGCCGAAGCCGGGCCACACGAACTTGCCCGCGTCGTTCTTGCGGAACCAGTTCACGTAGTAGATCTTCGGGAGCTTGGCCTGGTCCTTGTCGGCACCGACCTTGATCCAGTGGTTCATGTAGTCGCCCATGTTGTAGCCGCAGAACGGCAGCATGGCGAACGGGTCGCGGCGCAGCTCGCCGACCTTGCCCTCGGCGGCGGCGGTCTTCTCGGAGGCGACGTTGGCCCCGAGGAAGACGCCGTGCTGCCAGGTGAAGGACTCGGTGACCAGCGGCACGGCGGAGGCGCGGCGGCCACCGAAGAGGATCGCCGAGATCGGCACGCCCTTCGGGTCCTCCCACTCGGGCGCGATGATCGGGCACTGCCCGGCCGGGACGGTGAAGCGGGCGTTGGGGTGGGCGGCCGGGGTGTCGGACGCGGGCGTCCAGTCGTTGCCCTTCCAGTCCGTGAGGTGGGCCGGAGCGGTCTCCGTCATGCCCTCCCACCAGACGTCGCCGTCGTCGGTGAGCGCCACGTTGGTGAAGACGGAGTTGCCCCACATGGTCTTCATGGCGTTGGCGTTGGTGTGCTCGCCGGTGCCGGGCGCGACGCCGAAGAAGCCGGCCTCGGGGTTGATCGCGTAGAGGCGGCCGTCCTCGCCGAACCGCATCCAGGCGATGTCGTCGCCGATGGTCTCCACGGTCCAGCCGGGGACCGTCGGCTCCAGCATGGCGAGGTTGGTCTTGCCGCAGGCGCTCGGGAACGCGGCGGCGACATACTTCGCCTCGCCCTGCGGCGGGGTGAGCTTGAGGATCAGCATGTGCTCGGCGAGCCAGCCCTCGTCACGCGCCATGACGGAGGCGATGCGCAGCGCGTAGCACTTCTTGCCGAGCAGGGCGTTGCCGCCGTAGCCGGAGCCGTAGGACCAGATCTCGCGGTCCTCGGGGAAGTGCGAGATGTACTTGGTGGAGTTGCACGGCCACGGGACGTCCTCCTGGCCCTCCGCCAGCGGGGCGCCCAGGGTGTGGACGGCCTTGACGAAGAAGCCGTCGGAACCGAGCTCGTCCAGCACGGCCCGGCCCATGCGGGTCATGGTGCGCATGGAGACGGCGACGTACGCGGAGTCGGTGATCTCGACGCCGATCGCGGAGAGCGGCGAGCCGACCGGGCCCATGCAGAAGGGCACGACGTACATGGTGCGACCGCGCATCGCGCCGCGGAAGACCCCGTTCTCACCGGTGAAGATCTCCCGCATCTCGGCGGGGGCCTTCCAGTGGTTCGTCGGACCGGCGTCCTCCTCCTTCTCGGAGCAGATGAACGTACGGTCCTCGACGCGGGCGACGTCGCTCGGGTCCGACGCGGCGTAGTAGGAGTTCGGGCGCTTGGTCTCGTCCAGCTTCGTGAAGGTGCCCTTGGCCACGAGCTCCCCGCACAGGCGCTCGTACTCGGCCTCGGAACCGTCGCACCAGACCACCCGGTCCGGCTCGGTGATCGCCGCGATCTCGTTCACCCAGGAGACGAGCTCCTGGTGCTGGGTGGGGGCAGTGGGGGGAGCCGCGATGTCGCGCGCCACGATCGCTCCTTGTTGAGGGTGTCTGTTTGGTAGTTGCCCCGTGGGGGCTGCGACCCGGATGCTTCTACCCCTTCGAATCCCGTTGGCGCTCATCCGGTGCCGACCGCACTCATTTGATCATCCGACCGTTTCGCCCATATGTCCAGGGGGCCTCACACGTGAGCATTGCCACTCGTATCAGTTACCTACGGTCGCGTAGGTACGATGCGGGAATGACTGCCGCCGCCGCGCCCGAGTCCACCGGGCTGGAACCAGCCGAGTCCCTCCCCCTTCCGGCGAAACCGCGGATGCGCGGCTGGCTGCACGCCGGGATGTTCCCCGCCGTGATCGTCGCGGGGATCGCCCTGATCGCGTTCACGGACAGCTCCCGCGGCCGGATCGCCTGCGGGATCTACACGCTGACCGCGTGCCTGCTGTTCGGGATCAGCGCGCTCTACCACCGGGGCACCTGGGGGCCGCGCGGCGAGGCGGTGCTCCGCCGGCTCGACCACGCCAACATCTTCCTGATCATCGCGGGCACCTACACCCCGCTGACCCTGCTCCTGCTGCCCGAGTCCACCGGCACCCCGCTGCTGTGGGCGGTCTGGGCGGCCGCGGCGGCCGGGATCGCCTTCCGGGTGTTCTGGGTCGGCGCCCCGCGCTGGCTCTACACGCCCTGCTACCTCGCCATGGGCTGGGCCGCGGTCTTCTTCCTGCCGGACTTCCTGCGGACCGGCGGGATCGCCGTGCTGGTGCTGGTCGTCGTCGGCGGCCTGCTCTACAGCGCGGGCGGCGTCATCTACGGCATCAAGCGGCCCAACCCCTCCCCGCGCTGGTTCGGCTTCCACGAGGTCTTCCACTCGCTGACCCTGGCCGCCTTCGTGGTGCATTACGTCGGCATCTCGCTGGTGGCCTACAACCACGGCTGAGCAGCGTCCCGACCGGTGCCGGCGGCCCGCCGATGCCCGACAATGACGACCATGGCCGCCATCTCCCACACCCCTTCCGTTTCCGCCCCGGGAACGCCGCCGCAGCTGGGACTGCGCGAGCGGAAGAAGCTCCGGACCCGGATCGCGATCCGGCACGCCGCCTGCCGGCTGATCGCCGAGCAGGGGTACGAGGCGACGACGGTCGAGCAGATCGCGGAGGCGGCCGAGGTGTCGCCCAGCACCGTCTTCCGGTACTTCCCGGCCAAGGAGGACATCGTCCTCGCCGACGAGTACGGCCCGGTCCTGGAGGCCGCCCTGCTCCGCCGCCCGGCCGGTGAACCGCCGCTGGAGTCGCTCCGGCACGTCCTGACGGAGACGTTCGCGGCGGTCCTGGCGACCGAGGAGGAGGAGATCCGCCAGCGCGCCCGGCTGATCGTGGAGGTCCCCGCGGTCCGGGCCCGGATGACGGAGAGCATGTCGGACACGGCCGGAACCCTGGCCGCCGCCCTGGCCGCCCGCGCCGGCCGCGCCCCCGACGACCTGACGGTCCGGGTGTCCGTCGCGGCGGTCCTGGGCGCGCTGCGCGAGGTGACGCTGTACTGGTGCGAACACGACCGGGAGGGCGACCTCGTCGCGATGATCGGCCGGGCACTGGACGGCCTGGAGAACGGCCTGTCGCTCTGACCCCGTGACCACGCCCCGCAGCACCGCAGGACCGCAGGACCGCAGGACCGCAGGACCGCAGGACCGCAGGAAATTCGACCACGCCCCCGCGGCTTCGCCGCCCTACCGCCCGCTCGCCGGGCCCCGCGCCCCGAGCCGCCGCGCCAGCTCCTGCGCGTCCGTCGTCGGGACGTCGCACACGAAGTTCCGGCACACGTACGCCGTCGGCGCCCCGTCCGTCATCGGCCGGTCCGCCAGCAGCGGGAACTCGCTCCCGCCCGTCTCCCCGGCGGCCACCACCGCGCCCGGGGCCGTGCCCAGCAGCGCCGTGCGGTGCAGCTCGCCGCCGACCGGCCCGGCGACCGCGACCTCGCGCGGCCCGTCGAGCAGCGCCTCCGCGACCGCGAGGCCCCAGCCGGTGAACCGGGGCGCCCGCGGGCCGAGCGCCTTCACCACGCCCAGCGCCCCCTCCCCGGCGGTGCGGTGGGCCTCGGAGCCGGTGTGCGCGGCGTACGAGATCAGCGCCCCGGCCGCCGCCGTCCAGCCCGCCGGGGTCGCGTTGTCGGTGGGATCCTGCGGGCGGCGGATGAGCTGTTCGGCGTCGTCCGCCGTGTCGTACAGCTGCCCGCCCTCGCCGGTGAAGTGCTGGAGCACGATGTCGAGGAGGAAGCCGGCGAACTCCAGCCAGACGCCCTCGCCGGTGACCGCGGCCAGGGCGAGGAAGCCCTCGGCGACGTCGCCGTAGTCCTCCAGCACCCCGGCGTTGGCACCGGCCCGCCCGTCCTTCGAGGTACGGGCCAGCCGGGCGACGTCCCCCATGTGGACCCGGACCAGCAGGTCGGCCGCCTCGGTGGCGCGCTCGACCAGGTCGGGCCGGTCGAAGTACGCCCCGGTCTCGGCGAGCGCGGCGATCGCCAGGCCGTTCCAGGCGGCGACCACCTTGTCGTCCCGGCCGGGCCGGGGGCGCAGCTCGCGGGCGGCCAGCAGCCGGGCCCGCACGTCGGCGACCCGGTCCGCGTCCGCCACGCCCGTCCCCGGCAGCCGCAGGACGGAGGCCCCCTCCTCGAACGTGCCCTCCTCGGTCACGCCGAAGTACTCGGCGGCGAAGGCCGCGTCCTGCTCGCCGAGCACCTCCCGCAACTGCCCGGGCGTCCACACGTAGTACGCGCCCTCGACGTTCCGCCCGGCCCCGTCCTCGCTGTCGGCGTCGAGCGCGGAGGCGAACCCCCCTTCGGCGGTGCGCAGTTCGCGCACCATGAAGTCGGCGGTCTCCAACGCGGTCCGCCGGGCCGACTCCGAGCCGGTCGCCCGCCACAGGTGCGCGTACACCCGGCAGAGCAGCGCGTTGTCGTAGAGCATCTTCTCGAAGTGCGGCACGACCCACTCCCGGTCCACCGAGTAGCGGGCGAACCCGCCGCCGAGCTGGTCGTACATCCCGCCCCGGGCCATCGCGTCGCAGGTGTCGACGGCCATCTGGAGGGCGCCCTCCGCCCCGGTGCGGGCGTGGTGGCGCAGCAGGAACTCGATGATCATGGACGGCGGGAACTTGGGCGCCCCGCCGAACCCGCCGTGCTTCCCGTCGTACTCACGGGTGAGCCCGAGCAGCGCCTGCGCCAGCTCCGGCTCGCCGGGCAGCCCCTGGCCGGTGTGCGCCAGGGAGCGCCGGGAGAGGTCCTGGACGATGCGCCCGGCGACTTCGCCCACCTCGTCGCGACGCTCGGCCCAGGCCGTCGCGACCCCTTCGAGGACCTGCCGGAAGGACGGCATGCCGTGGCGCGGCTCGGGCGGGAAGTACGTGCCGAAGTAGAAGGGTTCGGCGTCGGCGGTCAGGAAGACCGACATCGGCCAGCCCCCCTGCCCGGTCGCCGCCTGCACCGCCTCCATGTAGACCGCGTCCACGTCGGGGCGCTCCTCGCGGTCCACCTTGACGTTGACGAAGTGCTCGTTCATGAACGCGGCGGTGGCCTCGTCCTCGAAGGACTCGTGCGCGAGGACGTGGCACCAGTGGCACGAGCTGTAGCCGACACTCAGGAACACCGGCACGTCGCGCCGCCGGGCCTCCTCGAACGCCTCCGGTTCCCACGGCCACCAGTCGACCGGGTTCTCGGCGTGCTGCAACAGATAGGGCGAGGTGGCGTGCGCAAGTCGGTTGGCCATGCCCCAATCCTTGCGCACCCGCCCTCACGAGAGCCGCGCGCCACGGGGCGAGGCATGAACGGGCAGGTGGGACGGGTGGGAGCATCCGATGCCGGGCGGTCGGACAACACCGGGCAGTAGGCTGAGTCCAGCAGCGCCGAAACTGTGGAAGCACCGCGAAGGAGGCACACCGTGCCCGCCGAAATGGTGGCGCCCGCGTGGATGCGCACGCAGATCAGCGCGGAGCAGTACGACTCCTGGTCCGAGGAGCAGTGCGCCGGCATCGAGATCGTGGACGGGATGGTCGTCGTGAGCCCGAGCGCTTCCAAGCGCCACAACCGGCCGGCCCGCATCCTCGCCAATGCCCTGGACGCCGCCGCGGGCCCGGACTGGAACGCAGACACGGACTTCGACGTCCGCCTGCAGGACGTTCCACTCACCAACCGCCGCCCCGACGTCATCGTCTACCGGGCAGAGACCATCGATCTCACGCCTACCCGCCCCGAGCACACTTCCGTTGAAGCCCGCCGGCCTGAGATGACACCATCTCCTGGCACGACCCGAAGAAAGCCCCAAATCATCCCATATCCTGATTGGATATCGGATGAAAACGACCTCTCGGACGTGTTCTGAGGCTCGTATCCCCGGGCGAGGACGACGCGTCCGGCACCGCGATCGATGCAGAGCAGGTCGCACGCCTTGCCGCTCGACGAGTCGGTCAGGGCCGCTGATGTCTACTCCCCCGCCCGTAGCGGCGCGATGGTCAGCAGCCCGCACCCGTATGCCCGCCCCTTTCCGATGCCACCGGTCATCGCGGCTCGCAGCGCATCGGGATCGACGATTTCCGCAGTGCCCTCGAAACGGACCCGGTGGTGGCGCACCTTCTGGGCGTCGCTGCCCTTGCCTCGGCGGCCGACAGCGGCGTCCAGCGGGTGGGAGAGGTGGGTGTGAATCTTGAGACCGGCGAGGCCCGCCCGACGGTGCCACCAGTCGTCGGCGTGGCGGCCGTTGAGGGCAACGACGGAAGGAAGGTTCGTGTACACCTCCCGCGTGGTGCGGCTGGGGCGGCGAATGGGGTTGGCGTCGCAGCGGTAGGACAGGAGACGGCCATGGGCAAGGGCGTCCAGGAGCGGCTCGATGCTGCGGGAGGCCGAGCCGACCGCGTATCCGTCCGGAAGCCGCTCCGGAGCGGCCTCTCTGTTGCTCTGGACCATGAGCACGGCCTGTCGTTCGGCCTGCTCGACCCTGTGCAGTACTCCGAAGTGTCTGCGTGCCTCTTCGAGTTCGGGGAGGTCGGGGAAGAGAGACATCACTCGCCGATGCATGGCGACGGCATTGCGCAGTTCCTCGCGTACGTCGGTGCGGGAGGTGTCGAGGACGAGGCGGGTGAGCCAGGTGGTCATTCGGCGGCCTCCGGACCGTCGGGCCGGGGCACAGTGGCGGCGTGCAGATGTATGGCGAGCTCTTTGAGGTAGTCGACACCGAGTGCGCCGGTGTACAGACGTCCGGGCGGGTGCCAGGAGCCCCGGTAGAGCCGACGGGTACGGAAGACACGACGATGCGGGGCGGTGTCGACCGGTTCGTCCTGGACCTCGGAGCTGGGGCGGGAACCGTCGTCGGGGTCCTCGGGATGGCGTGGGAGCCAGTCGAGGGGGCGGTCGGCCAGCAGCGTCACCGCGGGGGCCGGGGCCTGCGCGGGCAGCGGGACGCGAAGGAGGCTGCCGAGGGCATCGGCACTGCGTCCGAGCAGCACGGGGCCCTCGGGCGGGCAGGCGCGGCGTCCCAGGTACAGGGGCCAGCGAGGGGTGGTGAGAGCGTCGGCACAGCGGTCGAGGACCGCCTCGTCCCGGCAGGTGAGCGCGCAGACGAAGGCGGCGTCGGCGAGGTAGAGGCGGTGGCCGTAGAGCGTGGACCTGTTCTCGCCGCGGGTGCCGCCCTTGGCCGTTCGGACGGTGTCCTTCGCGTCGAGGCCACCACCGACCGTGTGCAGGTCGCGCAGCACGTAGCCGGGACGGTCGATGCGCACGGTGAGACCCAGTCGGCGCAGATCGCCGTTGTCCTGTCCCCGATGCCGACCCAGCGCGCAGGACAGCAGGCCGAGCACGCCGGACTTGGTGGGGAAGGCAGCGGTGTCACGTTCTTCGGTGAAGTGGCTGCGCTCTCCCCAGGACTGCAGCGGCGCGGCAAGACGCAGCAGCAGCCCGGACTCCCGTGGCGGCCGCAGGGTCACGCGCCGCCTCCCAACGGGGTGAACGCGGCCTCGACACCGGCCTTGACCAGTGAGTCGAAGGACTCGACCCGGGTCCCCAGTCCTTCGATGTCCTGGCCGACGCCGGCCCAGTGGGCGGCGAGGACGCGGTCGCTTCCCATGAGCGTGGTGGCGGTCCGTGCGTACGCGACGAGCTGGTCGCGGGAGGCGGTGCCGTGTCCGCCGCCCTGCGCGGAGCGCACGGGGGCTTCGAATGCGGCGGCGAAGGACAGCGGGCGGTCGCTGCGGACGCTGACGTGGACGAGGTCCGGTGCAGTGTGCGGAGCGGTGGAGTTCTTCTTGGCCTGCGGCAGGGAGCGGATGAAGGAGGAGAGGAAGGCTCCGGCGATGTTGCGGGCGTCTTCGGACGCGTCTCGGACGCCTTCGGGAGCATGGACCTTGCCCATGTTGGTGACGAGTTCGCGCACGTCGATGGTGGCGAAGCGGTAGAACGTGCCGGCGGAGAACTCGGCCTCGCTGAGGTGGCCGCTGCCGGTCTCGCCCCACGCGGCGGTCAGGTCGTCGACGGCGGTGAAGTAGTCGACCTGGACATCACTGCGGTGGGTGGTGAAGGCATGGGCGACCTGAACCGCACCGTCGACGTCCGCGTCGTCGACCTCGGCGAGCATGCGGCCGAAGGTGTGGATGACGGCGTTGCCCCGACGGATGATGCCCTGGACTTCGGCCGCGGGAAGCTGCGACTTGTCGGTCGCCTTCTCGATCTTCTTTTTCTTGATCTTGTCGGGGTGTTCGGCAGCGAGGTCGGCGAGTTCCTCGATCGATTCGGAGGACAGGTACACAAGTCCGTTGGTGATGGCCTCGTAGCCCTCCTCGTCCGGCTTCTTCTCGATGCCGAACTTGATCCCGGAGGCCGCCACGACGTGGGCGCCGGCCAGGCGTGCTTCCCGGTGGTCCCAACCGTGCTTCTCCTTGAGGATGTCGGCGACGGCCTTGCCGATCCGGCGGGTCCGGGTGGCGAACTGGCCGATCTCCTTCTGGAACTCCTCGCGCAGCGCCCTCTTCCACGACTGGCTGCTGACACGGGTGCGCCGCACACCGCCGTAGTCCACCGTCTTGACGGCGTTGAGATCGTCACGGTTCAGCGTGGACACGGGGACGCTCTGGAGGATGTGTACGTCCACGAAGCAGGCGGGCAGGTGCGCGGTCGGCACGGAGAGCTCCTTCTGGAATGGTGTGCGGGTACGGCGGTCAGACGGCGGGCGGCCCGGGGGCGGGCACGGCCTGGGCGGCGTCGGTTTCGTCCTTCTTCCGCCACTCGTCGCGGTGGAGGGTGCGGAAGTAGTCCTGCTGCCACCGGCTCCCGATATCGGCCGCGTACCACGGCCAGTTGGTCAGGTCGCTCAGCAGCTGGGCCCAGTCGGGCTCGCTCTCGTACTGACGCAGGAGGCGGGTGGCCGGGGGAAGGTAGCGGTGCAGTCCGGTGGGGCTCTGGCGGACGAGGAGATCCAGGCGCCTGCGAGTGCTGTCGCGCCGGCGCTGGCGCTCCTGCGCGGGAGCCTTGAGGGCGGACTCGGCGAGGGTGCGGCCGAAGCTGAACCCGTAGGCGTCGTTCGACTGCTCCGCCTCCGTGTCGGCCACGGGCCGGTCGCGGACGACGTGGCGGGGCTGGTCGGCGATGAGCGCGGCGATCGCGTAGTAGGCGCGGTCCCGCTCGCGGTTCCGCTTCTCGGGCAGCCGGTGCGCGATGAACTCGTGCATCCCGGACACCTGGTCGATGTCCTTGCCCAGGCCACGGCGCAGGCGCGCGTGAGCCCCGGGGCTGTCGGCACACAACTCCCGGATCTCCCGCACGAAACGCAGGTGATCGGCACGGCGCTCGCGCGCTTCGGTTCTGCGGTCCTCCGCCATGGGACACCTTCCGATCGGCGTGGTGACTACTTCTTCTTGTGCACGGGGCGCGTCGCCCACAGCAGGCCACGGGCTTCGATCACGGCCTGGTTGCCGCGGACGGTGCGGGTGAGCGGCTCGGTCGCATGCTCGTAGGCATCACGAGCCAGCCGTAGGAAGGCATCGCGTGCGGCGCCGATGTCCAGACCACCGTCGGGATCCTCACGGGTGCGGTCGAGGCGGTCGAAACGGGCCCAGAACTCGCGCTCGGCGGCCGGCCAGTACAGGGCCTCGGCCTGTGGGACGAGTCTGCCCGCCTGCTTGGGATCACCGCCGGTGTACAACTCCCAGGCTCTGCGCACTGCTCCGACGAGGTTCTCCCCGTACCGTTCGCCCAGCCTGCGCAGTCGTCCGACCGCGACCCGGGCCTCAGGGATCTCATCGGTCAGGTGGCCCACGGTCGCGGGAGTCAGGCCACTGACGAACTGGATGTTCTTGGACTTGTTCTGGTCCAGACCCAGTGCCCTGATGCGCAGCTGGTCGGTGAGCTTGACCGCTGTCGAGAACAGCACCGGCCGCTCCACCGTGGTCGCCTCGCCGTCGGCCTCCGGGGGCTGATGGCCCAGCAGGCCGTCCAGATCCCTCCACAACGCCCTGCTCGCCTTGGCCGGCCGGGCGGAACGGATCGTCTCCTTCTTGACGAGCCTGTGTTCCCAGATGAGATACGGGTCGTTGGAGACTCCCGGGAGGCGGTACGCCCAGGTGATGCGGGCGTCCGTCACATGTTCCCCGCGGGCATCGGGCTGGAGCAGGAGAGCGTGCCGCGAGATGTCCGTCCACCAGCCGCAGGGGCCGACCGGCACCGGCGGAGCGCCCGCCGGATCCGTCGGCTCGTCCCGCTCCCAGGGACAGAGGTCTTCCTCGCGCCGCACCTCTGCTCTTGGCCGTACGAGCCCGGCAAGCAGGGTGACCAGCAACGATTCCCCCTCCGGGTGATAGGAGAGCGATCCGTGCAACGGTCCGCTCCTGGCCTCGGAGATCCGTTCCCCGTGGAGCACACGGGCGGTGCACTTGCCGGGAGCGCCGTAGTAGTGCCACATCAGCAGGTACAGCACTGCTGCGTCAGCGGAGGGCGAGTGCGGGGCACTGTCGCGGACGTGGCCGAACCAGGAGTGGTTGTTGCCCGAGGGGCGGGTCATCACCAGCTTGTTCACGCCGCTGGAATCGGTGCACTCGTCCGCCAGGCGCGGGTCCTGCATCCACGGACGGCCGGCGGCGCCGTCGTCGAAGAGGAAGAACCGGTGGTGCCACCGGGAGACGTACTTCTCGATGCCGTCCTGCGGCAGCGCACGGCTCTTCAGGATCTTTGCGCGCCTGCGCGGCCATTCGGTGTCCGGGTCCTCGTCGAGCTCGGTGACCCGTGCGGTGAGCGCGTACAGCACACGCAGGAGCGCCGAATGGGCGGCGGCGAGCGGGACGTCCAGGGCTTCGACGTCCTGGCAGCGCTCCAGAAGGCCCCGAAGGCCCACGGAGTCGGGGCCGCCCTGGCCGGGAAGCCAGCGCACGGGAATCCACGGCTCGTCGAAGAGGTTCATCGCCTGCGACGGTTCCACAACTCTCCCGGTCTCCCGCTCGCTTCCGCCCCGTAGGACCGCATGGCAGGCCCGCCCCGTCCAGGCGTCGCGCACCCATCGTGCCGCCGAAGGCACTTTCCGTAGTCGCGGGCTGTGAGTGATCGTAAGCGGTCACGGGGCAGGGCGGGGACCATTCGGGGAATCAACTGAGCCTGACCAGACCGGTCCTGGTGTACCCGATCCGCATGTTCCCGAGAAGGCCGGTGCAGGGGTCGCCGTCCCCGCCGAGTACCACTGGATACACCCTGTTGAGCCAGGTCCATTTACTCCACTGCGGGAACCTGAGGTTGTCGATGCTGCGGAACTGCTCACGGTCGATCTGCGCCGAGTTCCCGCCCTCGGGTGCCCACTGCGGCGGAACCGGAATCGTGTGCCGGGCCAGCGCGGACACGGCCGAGCCGCCCTCCCTCTTGAGGCTCGGCACCTTCTCCTTTCCCTCGGGCCCCAGGAAGGCGAACGTGCCCCGGAGGCGGACGAGCAGCACGTACGCCTGCTCGAAGCCCATCCTGGCTGCGAGGTGTTCCTCCGTGAGGCCGCGCTCGGCCCGGATCAGCTCGTACAGGTCGTCGTGGACGTCCGCCGGACCGGGGATGCCGATGTGCCGGGCGTCGTGCAGCAGCTCGGCCTCGTGCCCCTCGGCCTCCGCGGCCAGGAGGAGCTGCTGCCGCCTGACCTTGATGTCCTTGAGGGCGTCCAGGTAGCTGTCCGAGTCGTACACCTGACGGATCAACCGATGGGTGTCGCCGGGAAGTCGAAGCTGCGGGCCGTGCGATCGGAGCGCCTGGACCGTGCGCTGTCTCAGTGCCCGGTCCATCGGCGACCCGGCCCGCTCCTCGCCTTCCAGGAGCGTCAGACACCGGCCGCGGAGAGCGCGGGCCAACAGCGACGGCAGCGGAGCCGGAGGGGTGACGACCCGTTCGAAGCGGAACGGGAGGTGTTCGGCGAAGTCGGGAGTGGTGACGAGCACCGAACCGTCCCGCGCCGGATTCTTGTGGGCCGACGTGCACTCCGCCATCAGTTCGCGGACGTGATACCGGGGGAAGCGCTGGTGCAGCAGCCTTGCCCCGCCGGGCGTCGTATGCCGACGGCGGCTCTGCTCGATCGCGGTGAAGACCCGCTGAGCCTCCTCCACGTCGTCACAGCACACGAGGGTCGAGCCACTGCCCCCGGCCCCGCCCATGACGGCATCCACGTACGGGTCCGTGCCACTGGTCCGCGGCCGGACTTCAAGCGGGGAGACGCGCAGCACCGAGTCCTCAAAGGGACCGGCCGCAAACGGGGCGACCGAACCGTCCAGCCCGTCGACGTACAGCCAACCCGGCTGCGGCAGTTCCGTCGGCGGAGGTGCGTCTTCCTCCCGGCCTCTCAGCCCCCTGGCCACTCGCGCACCCCTCCGGTACGCCTGCACCAGGCGATCGGCACTCGCCCCGGCCAGGGTGTCGGTCAGCAGGACCACGGACGCCCCGAGCGCTGCCAGCCACTCCACCAGCAGGCACAGGAGCTGGTGCGAGAACGGCTCCTGCGGACGCACGTCGTCCACCACGAGGACCTTCTCGCTGAGCCCGAAGAACCGCACCGCACCATCCGGTACGGGCAGGACGGCCGGCAGGAACTGGTCGAGGACGCCCACCCCGAGGGAGGCCAGCAGCCCGCGGCGTCGCTCGGTGAGCCACTTCTTCGCGATGGCTCGGCTCTCCGGGGCGAGGCTGATTTCGGGGACTTCCTCGAAGGCCGTGTCCGGCCCGGCGTTGAAGCACATCGTGTGGAGCCGGATGAGCCCGCCGGAGCCCTCCAGGAGCGTGCCCGCCAGTGACGCCAGCTCCTTCGATGCCTCATCGAGGTGAAGCTCGTCCGGCAGCGCGAGAGCGATGCCCCGCGCCCCGGACGTCCGGCCGAGCTTCGAGGCCGCCACCATCCCGAGCCGTCGGCGGGCGGGGCCCGCCGGAGCACTCATCAGCAGCATCCCGGCATGCGCGGGCCCGTCTTCCGTGAGAAGCCGTCGCGCGAGCCGGCCGTGCACGGATCCGTCCAGGAGCCCAGCGGCTCCCAGCAGTTCCTCCTGCGCAGGGGTGGCGAATCCGCACCGGCCGAGGGCCTGACGCTCCACTCTCTCCCGGGCCGCATTCCGGACGCGTTCCCAGTGCTGTTCAAGAGCCTTGCCGCAGCAGCACTCCTCGTCCTCGATGCACCGCACCGTCTCGATCGACTCCTTCGTGCTGGCCATCCAGTCCGCCACCATCACCACGCCCAGCACCACGACCGAGAGTTCTGCCGGGAGAATTCCCGTCGGCACTGGGCCGTCGTCCGTGATCAGCGTGCGCACCATGCGAGCGTGGCGGAGGCGTTGTTCCGACCATTCGCCCATCCCGACCTGCGGCAGGAACGTCGCCGGGTTCCTCAGCTGCCGAGGCTCCATCTGCGGGTGGAAGAAACCGTGGTGCCCGCCGAGCAACTGCCCGACGGCGTGACCGATCAGCTCGCCGACCGGATCGTCCCGATCGCCCGACGGATAGCCCAGTTGCCCGAGAATCCCGGGCAGGGTCCAGTGCGTGATCCGGCAGTGCGGACCCGCTCTGTTGTCGGTGCCGTACCTGCC
The DNA here is from genome assembly GCF_040612315.1 of Streptomyces sp. NPDC006435. NCBI lineage: Bacteria > Bacillati > Actinomycetota > Actinomycetes > Kitasatosporales > Streptomycetaceae > Streptomyces > Streptomyces sp. NPDC006435. The sequence goes on along the minus strand of NZ_JBEXPY010000023.1, from coordinate 4,815 downwards.
GTGCCGGTAACGGCCGTCGGCGAGCATCCGCTCGAAGTGGTCCGGACAGTCCTTCCGGATCTCTCCGGACAGGAAATGCTGGAACGACGGCGAGATCTTTCCCAGGTCGTGCAGCGCGGCCCAGAAGGCCAGCTCCCGCGCAGCATCGGCCTCTGTCAGACCCAGCGCCAGAGCTGTACGGGCACGCGTGCGCGGCCCGACAGTCGACTCCCACAGTTCCGTGAAGTACGCGCCGGTGTCGACGAGGTGGCACACCACCGGGTACGGGGATCCCAGACCGCTCTGCTTGCCCAGCAGGCGGGTGTCCAGGAGCCGGACATTGCCGTGGCGGCAGGGACCGCTCTCGCCGCCGGGCCCGGATTCGGCACTGGTCTCCATGCGAGTGTTGTAGCAGCAATACCAGGACATCTGCCGTCACAGGGAACGTACTTGGCGTACAGTCAGGAGCGGGTAGAGGAGATCCGGCGACTCCGCGGAAGGGGACACGTCCCCACGGTTCAGTGACACCGCCCCGCGGGTCCAACCAGCCTGCGGAGCCGTCACGATCTCCAAGGGGTAACTACATGGACAAGTCCCAGAACCTCCGCAGTGGGTTCTTCAAGCAGTTCGCCGGCTCCTTCGTCGGCAAGTTGCTTGCGGGCATCCTGCTGGAATGGTGGTCAGGGCAGTAGACCCGACCCGCGGCCCGGACTTCGGTCCGGGCCACTTTGTTCCCACAGGTCCGGCGCCCCGACAGGCAGAACTCCCCGGCGCAAAAGGCGGCGGTCGTACGGACGACTGCCGTGCAGCCGCCTCGGCCTCCGGCCCGGAAGCACAGCTCCGAGCCCCTCGCACGGCCCTGGCCCCGCGCGGGAACCACCCCCGTGCCCTGATGGCCTCCGCGCCCCGGCGGGGCCGTGGTCACCGTTCGGGTGCGAGTCTGGTGGCGAGGCCGTCGAGGATCCGGTCGAGGCCGTACGCGAAGCGGTCCTCGCGCTCCCGCTCCGGGTCCGTGCCCGTGTCCTCGCCGCGGTCCGGGCTGCGGTCCGCCACCGTGTGCGGTCGGTGGCGGCCGGCGGGTCGAGCTCTCCGAAGACGTCGTCCACGGCCAGCTGGACCAGCTCGTCCCGGTTGGCCACGTGCCGGTAGAGGGAGGCGGCGCCGGCGCTGTGCTCGCTCGGGATCACCCTGCACCACCAGAGGGCAATCTGACGGAGGCGTCGGCGCGGCTGCGCGAGGCGATCGAGCTGCAGTCGTCCGAGGGGCAGGCCGAGGACCGGGCCTGGTCGATGCACGCCCTGGCCGCCGTCGAGCGCGACCGGGCCCGGCCGGCCGAGGCGCTGGCCCTGCTGGACGCCGCGCTGGTCCTGCACCGGGAGGACGAGTCGCTGCACTGGGAGGCGTGGACGCATTTCCAGCTGGGGCAGACCCTGCTGCGGACGGGTGACGTGGAACGGGCCGAGGACGCGCTGCTCGTCGCCCGGAACCTGTACGGGCGGACCCGGGACGAGCGGGGCGGGGCCTGGGCGCTGACCCAGCTGGCTCGCGCCCGGCTGCTGGCCGGTGACGCGGCGCCGGCCGCGGAGCAGCTGAACCGGGCGGTGGCCCTGCACCGGGACAACGAGGACGCGCGCGGCGAGGCGTGGACGTGCCTGGAGCCGGCCCTGATCGACGCGGGCAACAACCGGGCCCCGCAGGCGCTGGAGCTGTGCGGCGAGGCGACGGAACTGTTCGAGTCCTACGGCGACGCGCGGGGCGCGGACTGGGCCCGTTTCCTGCGCTGCACGCTGCTGCCGTACGCGTCACCGGGCGGCAGCGAGGCGGGCGCGGCGGTGGCCCAGCAGGAGCCGGCCGATCTGCTCGGGGCCGGTCACCCCACGCGCGACGGCGGGCTGGAGGACTGCACGGAGGCGTTCGCGGTGATGCTGAACCGCGGCGTGGACCTGGAGGACGGCCGACAGGAGTGGCGCCCGGGCATGACGCCCGCGCCAGGCCCGGGAGATCATGGGCGTACCGCTTCCACCGAGGCCCTGACGGCCTGCCCGCCGTGCCACGCCCCGGGCCGTGTCCGGCACCCGCCCGCCCGGGGCACGATGCCGGAACGGGGCACGGCACCGGAACCGGACAACGCGTCGGGGCTCGACACCCCGGACAGTTGGCGACATGCCCCTGACACACCCCTGGACAGGAATGTGCGCGACACCGGCCGGCCTGGGTGCGGGCGGTCGGTGCCGCGCGGTGCGACGGGGCGGCCGGTGTCGTGCGATGGATGGCCGGTGTCGCGCGGTGCGACGGGGCGGCCGCGGACGTGCCGGTGCCGCCCCGTGCCTACTTCTGCTTCGCGGTTCCCGCCCCGGCGGCGGCGGCGTCGGCCGCCACCGCGTCCGGGTCCGGGGCCTCCACGAAGTCGACCCTGCCCATGTGCCGGTTCATGGACTTCATCAGCAGCCACACGCCCACGGCGAGTGCCGCGAAGACGAGAAAGCCGAGGACGCCGGGGGTCACCTTGTTCTTGTCGAGCTCGGCAGCAAGCGGAACGAGGTCGGTCAGTGCCTGGGTCGCGTACATATCAGGCATTGTCGCGGATGCCCGCGAAGAGGTCGCTCTCGGGGAGGGAGGTATCGACGAGGGACTTCGCCAGCTCGTACTCCTCGGTCGGCCAGACCTCCTTCTGGATGTCCATCGGCACGCGGAACCAGCCGCCGTCCGGGTCGATCTGCGTCGCGTGCGCGATCAGCGCCTTGTCCCGGATCTCGAAGAAGTCGGCGCACGGGATGTGCGTGGTCAGCGTGCGCTCGGCGCGCTCGAACTCCTTCCAGCGCTCCAGCCACTCGCCGTAGGGGGACTCCAGCCCGCGGGCCAGCAGCGCCTCGTGCAGGGCCACCGTGCGGGGCCGGTTGAAGCCCTGGTTGTAGTAGAGCTTCTGCGGCTGCCAGGCCGGGCCGAACTCCGACTCGGGGAACTTCTCGGTGTCCGTCGCACCGTCGAAGGCGATCATCGTGATCTTGTGGGTCATGATGTGGTCGGGGTGCGGGTAGCCGCCGTTCTCGTCATACGTGGTGATGACCTGCGGGCGGAACGCGCGGATGCTGCGGACCAGCCGGCCCGCCGCCTTCACCTCGTCCTCCAGCGCGAAGCAGCCCTCGGGGAGCGGCGGCAGCGGGTCGCCCTCGGGCAGCCCCGAGTCGACGAAGCCGAGCCACTCCTGCTCGACGCCCAGGATCTCCCGGGCCTCGTCCATCTCCTTCCTGCGCACCTCGTGGATGTTCTCCTCGATGTACGAGTCGCCCTGGAGCTTCGGGTTGAGGATGGAGCCGCGCTCGCCCCCCGTGCAGGTCACGACCAGCACGTCCACCCCCTCGGACACATACTTCGCCATGGTGGCCGCGCCCTTGCTCGACTCGTCGTCGGGGTGGGCGTGTACTGCCATCAGTCGCAGCTGCTCGGTCAAGACTCGATCCTCAGTGATTCGGCACATGGGCAGGCTTCTATAGTGACCGAACCGGGGGGTGGAAAATTCCTCGATCCCCGGCACGGGAGGAACGATCATGGCTGCGGTGCGGGAGTCGCTTCCGGAGAACCGCTACGGCCGCTCCGCGGACCAGCGGGCGGACCGCAAGCTCAAGATCATCGGCTCGGTGCTGGGCGTCGTCCTGCTCGGCGTGGTCGGCTGGATCGGCTACGGCTACGTCACCGGCCAGGGCATCAGCGCCGAGGTGATCAAGCGCCAGGTCGTCTCGGACCAGCAGGTCGACGTACACCTGGAGATCCGCAAGGACCAGGACGCCAAGGGCTACTGCACCCTGCGCGCCCAGCACGAGGACGGCAGCGACGTGGCCCGCAAGGACTTCCGGTTCGACGAGAGCACGGGCCGCATCGACCGCGTCGTGTCCCTGCGCACGACCGCCAGGGCGACCAGTGTCGAACTCCTCGGATGCACCACCGACGGCGGGGCGCGGCGTTGACCCCGCACCGCGGGGCGTCCCGCGCCCCGGCCCGGAGGTCGGCGTCACGTTGACCCCCGGCGGCGGCACATTGACCGCCGCGCACCGGAGCTGAATCAGCTATAACCGCTCTGACCTGCACATATGTGGTCCCGGTGTTTTACCTTCTCCCCCTTTCCCCGGTGAATTGTTAGGCTCGTGGTTTCGCCCACCCGTAGGGGCACATGCTTACGGGTAGGGCGATGCTTTGTATTCCCAGTACCGACGAGGAGCACCCTGTGACCCAGACCAGCGAAAACGTCACCTGGCTCACGCAGGAGGCGTACAACCAGCTCAAGGCCGAGCTGGAGTACCTGTCTGGTCCCGCGCGCACGGAGATCGCCGTAAAGATCGCGGCGGCCCGTGAGGAAGGCGACCTGCGCGAGAACGGCGGGTACCACGCGGCCAAGGAGGAGCAGGGCAAGATGGAGTTGCGGGTGCGCCAGCTCACCCAGCTCCTGGAGCACGCGAAGGTCGGCGAGGCGCCCGCCGACGACGGCGTGGTCGAGCCCGGCATGGTGGTCACGATCGCCTTCGACGGCGACCCGGACGACACCCTGACCTTCCTGCTGGCCTCGCGCGAGTACGCGAGCTCGGACATCGAGACGTACTCCCCGCAGTCGCCGCTCGGCACCGGCGTGAACGGCAAGCGGATGGGCGACGACGCCGAGTACGAGCTGCCGAACGGCAGGATGGCCATGGTGAAGATCCTCGCGGCGAAGCCGTACACCGGCTGACCCCTCGTCCGCCGAAACGCGCGGGAGCCCCCGGCCCGACGGCCGGGGGCTCCCGCGCGTGCGGGGCCGCCCGGGGCCGGGGCCGAGAGGGCCCCCCCCCCGCCCCCCCCCCGCCC
>NZ_JBEXPY010000022.1:0-138161 GCF_040612315.1 Streptomyces sp. NPDC006435 | reverse complement strand
CACCGTGGCCGCGCCGGTCGCCGGGGGTGCGGGCCGGCCGGGCTTCGCCAGGGACGCCGGCCCGCTCGCCGCGGCGGCGGACGGGGGCGCCGGGGGCGGGGGCGGGGCGGTGACCGGGGCGGCGGCAGCGGCCGTACCGGCGGCGGCGACCGGGGCCGCCTTCGCGTTGCGCACGGAACGCAGCGCGCCCCGCAGCCGGTCCCGCGCGCCCTCGCCCTGCTCCGCGGACTTCGACGCCGCCTTGGGGCGGGGCTCGTCCGGCGCCTTGGGCAGGGCCATGACCTGGGTGGCCTCGGCGGGCGGAACCGGCGCGGGCTCCGGCTTCTCGGGCGCGTGGAGCACATCGTTGAGCAGGGTGCGGGCGCCCGCGTCGTCGAGCCGCTGCTCGGGGTCCTTGGCGAGGAGGCCGTAGATGACGTCCTTCAGCGGACCGGCGTTCTTCGGCGGGTCGAGCGGCTCGGTCATCACCGCGGTCAGGGTGGCGATCGCCGACCCCTTGTCGTACGGCGGGGAGCCCTCGACGCTGGCGTACAGCAGGCCGCCGAGCGACCACAGGTCGGCGGGCGGGCCCGGCTTGTGCCCGCGGGCGCGCTCCGGGGAGATGTACGAGGGCGCGCCGACGAGCATGCCCGTCGAGGTGACCGACGGGTCGCCCTCGACCTGGGCGATGCCGAAGTCGGTCAGCACGACCCGGCCGTCCTCGGCGATCAGCACGTTGGACGGCTTCACGTCACGGTGCAGGATGCCCTCGCGGTGCGCCGATCTGAGCACGTCGAGTATCGCGAGGCCGACCTCGGCCGCCCGCTTCGGCGTCAGGACCCCGTCCTCGCGGATGGCCTCGGCGAGGGACTTGCCCTCGATGAGCTCCATCACGATCCACGGCCGGTCGTCCTCGTCGACCACGTCGTAGACCGTCACGGCGCTGTTGTTGCGGATCCTGGCGATCGCCTTCGCCTCGCGCAGGGTGCGCGTGATGAGCCGGCGCTTCTCGTCCTCGTCGATGGCCGAGGGGAACCTCAGCTCCTTGACCGCGACCGTGCGCCCCAGCGTCTCGTCGTCGGCACGCCAGACCGTGCCCATACCGCCCCGGCCGAGCACCTCCCCGAGCCGGTACCGACCCGCGAGGAGACGTCCGTCCGTGTCCCGTTGGGGCTCCCGTGCCTGCTCCGCCTCCGACATGCGTCCCCTCTGCGATCAACCCGCCCTGGCAGAGCGTTCATTGTCCCTCACCCCGACACCGGTCGTGGTGCCGGGTCCGCGGGCCCGTCATGATGTGCCCGGAGAAAGGGATTCCCCGCCATGCCGATGCCCAGGGCACTGTTCGTCACCCCGTTGGTGCTGGTGCTGCTCGTCCTGGGAACAGCGACCCCGCCCAGCGAACCACACCTCGCCCCCGCGGCCACCCACCTTCCTCGGCTCGTCGCCCGGGGAGGCGCCCCCACGGCGGCACTGCTGGCCCGTCGGGTCCCCTCCGCACCGTACGACACCTACCGCTCGACGGGGCCGGGCATCCGGCAGGCGGACCGGTTCCGGGCGGGCAGCATCACCAAGACCTTCGTCGCCACGGTCGTGCTCCAACTCGCCGGGGAGCGACGGCTGCGCCTGTCCGACCCCGTCGACCGGCTGCTGCCCGGACTGATCGGGGGTCACGGCAACGACGGCCGCCGCATCACCCTGCGCGCCCTGCTCAACCACACCAGCGGCCTGTACGACTACACCGCCGACGCGTCCGCCCGTCCCGTCTCCCCCGCCGACGCGATCCGGGTCGCCCTGGCCCACCGCCCGACGGGAGCCCCCGGCCACTACGCCTACTCCAACACCAATTACGCCGTACTCGGACTCGTCGTCCAACGAGTGACCGGGCACGACTACGCCACCGAGATCCGCGACCGCATCATCAACCCCCTTCGCCTCACCGGCACCTCCCTCCCGGGCGCCCGCACCGGCCTGCCCGCCCCGCACGGCCGCGGCTACACCCGCGACCCGGCCGACGGCACGCTCCGCGACGTCACCGTCCTCGACCCGCGCACGGCGGGCGCGGCCGGGGAGCTGATCTCCACCCTCGGCGACCTCGACCGTTTCCAGTCGGCCCTGTTGGGCGGCCGGCTCCTCCCGCCGGCCCAGCTGACGGCCATGCTGGACACGGAGGCCACGCACGGCGTCTACGGACTGGGCATCCATCCGCTGAAACTGTCCTGCGGCACCACCGTCTGGGGCCACGGCGGCCGCATAGCGGGCAGCTACGTCCGTACCGCCGCCACCCGCGACGGGCGGCACACCCTGACGTACCGCACCGACACGGACACCCTGACCGACGGGGAGTCCCTCGAACGGGCACTGCTCGACGCGGAGTTCTGCACCCCGGCCACCCCGGCTCCCTCCTGAACCGCCCCCGGAGGAGTCGCCCCCTCCCCGAGCCGTGTCTCCTCCCGACCCGTGTGCGTCCCCCGAGCCGTGTGCGCCGTCCCCTGCCGACGCACACGGCCGCGTGATGAGCACCCCGGCGAAACGGCCTAGATCGGCACGATGTCCGGGGCCCCGAGCCGCGCCGCGTCCGCCGTGAGGTCGTCCGGCTGCCGCTGCGACTCCCGTTCCGCCTGCACCCGCTTCTCGTAGTGCTCGACCTCCCGGTCGACCTGTCCCTCGTCCCAGCCCAGCACCGGCGCCATCAGCTCCGCGCAGATCCTGGCGCTGCGCGTGCCCCGGTCGAAGGTCTCTATGGAGATCCGGGTACGACGGGTCAGCACGTCGTCGAGGTGACGGGCGCCCTCGTGCGAGGCCGCGTAGACGATCTCGGCCTTCAGGTAGTCGTCGGCCGCGGGCAGCGGCTCGCCCAGCGCCGGATCGCCGACGACGAGTTCGAGGATCTCCTCGGTCATGGAGCCGTAGCGGTTGAGCAGGTGCTCCACCCGGGCAACGTGCAGACCGGTCCTGGCCGCGATCCTCGCGCGGGCGTTCCACAGCGCGCGGTACCCCTCGGCCCCCAGCAGCGGGATGTCCTCGGTGACGCAGGCCGCCACCCGCTGGTCGAGGCCGTGCACCGCCTCGTCCACCGCGTCCTTCGCCATCACCCGGTACGTCGTGTACTTGCCGCCCGCCACGACCACCAGGCCCGGCAGCGGATGCGCCACCGTGTGCTCGCGCGAGAGCTTGCTGGTGGCGTCGGACTCGCCGGCCAGCAACGGCCGCAGGCCGGCGTAGACGCCCTCGACGTCGTCCCTGGTCAGAGGTGTGGCCAGGACCGAGTTGACGTGTTCGAGCAGGTAGTCGATGTCGGCGCTGGACGCCGCCGGGTGCGCCTTGTCCAGGTCCCAGTCGGTGTCCGTCGTCCCGATGATCCAGTGCCGGCCCCACGGGATGACGAAGAGGACGGACTTCTCGGTCCGCAGGATCAGACCGGTCGTGGAGTGGATGCGGTCCTTGGGGACGACCAGGTGGATGCCCTTGGACGCCCGCACGTGGAACTGGCCGCGCTCCCCGATCAGCGCCTGGGTGTCGTCCGTCCACACCCCGGTCGCATTGACCACCTGTTTGGCCCTGACCTCGTACTCCCGGCCCGTCTCGACGTCCTCGACGCGGGCGCCGACGACCCGCTCGCCCTCCCGCAGGAAGCCGATCACCCGCGCCCGGTTGGCCACGTGCGCGCCGTAACCGGAGGCGGTGCGCACCAGCGTCGCCACGTAACGGGCGTCGTCCATCTGCGCGTCGTAGTACTGCAACGCCCCGACCAGGGCGTCCTTCCGCAGCGCCGGGGCGACGCGCAGGGCGTGGTGGCGGGAGAGGTGCCGGTGCACGGGCAGCCCCCGGCCGTGGCCCGAGGACACCGACATCGCGTCGTAGAGCGCGACCCCGGAACCGGCGTAGAACCGCTCCCAGCCCTTGTGCTGCAAGGGATAGAGGAAGGGCACCGGCTTCACCAGGTGCGGGGCCAGCCGCTGGAGGAGCAGGCCGCGCTCCTTCAGTGCCTCCCGCACGAGCGCGAAGTCGAGCATCTCCAGATAGCGCAGCCCGCCGTGGATCAGCTTGCTCGACCTGCTCGACGTGCCCGACGCCCAGTCGCGGGCCTCGACCAGGCCGGTCGAGAGCCCTCTCGTCACCGCGTCCAGCGCCGTACCGGCGCCGACCACGCCCGCTCCCACGACCAGCACGTCCAGTTCGCGCTCGGCCATCGCGGCCAGCGCCTCGGCGCGTTCCGCGGGTCCCAGTGTCGCTGTCCTCACCGCTGCCTCCCGGATGGATCGGGGTGGTCCGGCACCGGAGCACGATCCGACGCGAAAGCCGGACGGCCCGTGCCCACCTCTCGATTCTGTCCGCCGTCAGCGACTTCGGCCACCGCCTGTGGACAACACCAGGGCGACAGGAGCCTTGCAATGCGACATATAGGTCATATTTAACCCTAGTGTGACATTGCGCTGTCCCAGCAGTTGCGCTTTCTGCCTTCATGGTCCTGGACCGATCGGGAAGGACGGCCCTCCACATGCCCGCAGACCTCGCCGTCATCGGCCTCGGCCACCTCGGCCTGCCCCTCGCCCAAGCCGCCGTGTCCGCCGGCATCGAGACCGTCGGCTACGACACCGACCCACGCGCCTGCACGGAGCTCTCCGCGGGCCGCACCCCCGTCGAGGGATCGCTCACCGCCTCGGAGATCCGCCGGATGCTCTCCGGCGGGTTCCGCCCCACCACCGACCCGGCCGAACTGGGCCGCGTCCGCACCGCCGTGATCTGCGCGCCCACCCCGCTCGGCGCCGACCGCAACCTCGACCTCACCGCCGTCGACGACGCGGCCCGTGCGCTCGCCGCCCGGCTGCGCCCGCACACCACCGTCCTGCTGGAGTCGGCCGTGCCGCCCGGCACCACCGAGAACCACGTGCTGCCGCTGCTCGAAGCGGGCTCCGGGCTGCGCGCCGGCCGCGACTTCCACCTCGCCTGCTCCCCCGGCCGGCTCGACCCCGGCAACCGGACCCACGGCTACGCCAACACCCCCAAGGTCATCGGCGGCCTCACCCCCGCCTGCACCGAATCCGCCGCCGCCTTCTACGGCCGGCTCACCGACAAGGTCGTACGGGCCCGCGGTACGCGCGAGGCCGAGATGACGAAGGTCCTGGAGACCAACTTCCGGCACGTCAACATCGCCCTGGTCAACGAGATGGCGGTGCTCTGCCACGACCTCGGCGTCGACTTCTGGGACGTCATCCGGTGCGCCGAGACCAAGCCCTTCGGCTTCCAGCCGTTCCGGCCCGGCCCCGGCGTCGGCGGCCACGGCGCCCCCGTCGACCCGGGCTGCCTCCCGTACCGCAGCCGCACCCCCGGCCACCCGCTGCGCATGGTCTCGCTCGCCCAGGAGATCAACGACCGGATGCCGCAGTACGTGATCCAGCGGTGCGCCACCCTGCTGAACGAGCACGGGAAATCCGTCCGCGGCGCCCGGGTGCTGCTGCTCGGCGTCACCTACAAGCCCGATCTCGCCGACCAGGAGGCGTCCCCCGCCCGGGAGATCGCGGGCCGGCTGATGGACATGGGGGCGCAGATCGGCTACCACGACCCGCACGTCCTGGACTGGCGGGTGCGCGAGCTGCCCGTTCCGCGCGCCGACTCGCTGTACGAGGCCGCGTCGAGCGCCGACCTCACGGTGCTGCTCCAGCACCACCGGACCTACGACCTCCAGGGCCTCGCGGTGAAGGCACAGCTCCTCCTGGACACCCGTGGGGCCACCCCGGCAGGGGCCGCGCATCGGCTGTGAGAAGGGTTTCGCGGAAGATTTCGCGGAAGATTCCGGTGGGCGATGTCACAGACGGCTGCTAGCCTGCGGCGTCACTTCTCGCACAATCGTGCGCTTCCGTTCCAGGGGGATTCCTTCATGAGCCAGCCCGTGCCGCCGCCGAACCAGCCCCAGCAGCCGTACAACGCCCAGCCCGGCGGCAACCCGTACGGGGGCCAGCCCGGCGGCAACCCCTTCGGGGGTCAGCAGCCCGGTGGGAACCCGTTCGGTGGTCAGCAGCCCGGCCAGCCCGGCGTGCCGTTCGGCGGCGCGCCGTTCGCCCCTCCGGCCCCGGTGCGCGACAAGGTGGGCCTCGGTCTGCTCACGGCGCTGGTCACGGCACTCGTCGCGGCCTTCCTGTACGGCGTCATCGCCGGTGCGATCGAGCGCGAGATCGGCTACATCGCCATCGGTGTCGGCTTCCTGGTCGGCTTCGCGGCGAGCAAGGTCGGCGGCCGCAACCCGATCCTGCCCGTGGTCAGCGCCGTCCTGTCGGTGGGCGCCGTCTACCTCGGCCAGCTCATCGGCGTCTCGATCATCCTGTCCGACCTGGCCCAGCAGTCCGCGGCCACCCTGTTCTTCGACAACTTCGACGTGCTGACGAAGGCGTGGAGCGAGGCGGCGGACTTCAAGGCCTACATCTTCCTGCTGCTCGGCGCCGTCGCCGCGTTCGGTGGCGCCAAGAAGGCCGCGTAACCCCGGCCCGGTCCCACACGGTCCCGCGAAGGATCCCGCCCGCACCGGGCGGATCCACCGGACACGGCGAGGGCCCCGTGCACCGCGATCAGCGGTGCACGGGGCCCTCGCCCGTTCTTCCGTACGTCCCGTGCGTCCCGCACATCCTGTGCGGGACGCACGGGGAAGTGCTCAGCGGCTGTGCTGCGAGTCCGCCACCGTCACCTCGACGCGCTGGAACTCCTTGAGGTCGCTGTACCCCGTCGTCGCCATCGCCCGGCGCAGCGCGCCGAAGATGTTCATCGAGCCGTCGGGGGTGTGCGAGGGGCCGGTCAGGACCTCCTCGGTGGTGCCGACGGAGCCCAGGTCCACCAGCTTGCCGCGCGGCACGTCCTCGTGGACGGCCTCCATGCCCCAGTGCCGGCCGCGGCCCGGGGCGTCGGTGGCGCGGGCCAGCGGGGAGCCCATCATCACGGCGTCCGCACCGCAGGCGATGGCCTTCGGCAGGTCGCCGGACCAGCCGACGCCGCCGTCCGCGATCACGTGCACGTACCGGCCGCCGGACTCGTCCATGTAGTCGCGGCGGGCCCCGGCCACGTCGGCGACCGCGGTCGCCATCGGGACCTGGATGCCGAAGACGTTGCGCGTGGTGTGCGCGGCGCCGCCGCCGAAGCCGACGAGGACACCGGCCGCACCGGTGCGCATCAGGTGCAGGGCGGCGGTGTACGTGGCGCAGCCGCCGACGATCACCGGGACGTCCAGCTCGTAGATGAACTGCTTGAGGTTCAGCGGCTCGGCCGCGCCGGAGACGTGCTCGGCGGAGACCGTCGTGCCGCGGATGACGAAGATGTCCACGCCCGCGTCGACGACGGCCTTGGAGAACTGGGCGGTGCGCTGCGGGGAGAGCGCGGCGGCGGTGACGACGCCGGAGTCGCGCACCTCCTTGATGCGCTGGCCGATCAGCTCCTCCTGGATCGGGGCGGAGTAGATCTCCTGGAGGCGGCGGGTCGCCGACTCGACGGGCATCTCGGCGATCTCGTCGAGCAGCGGCTGCGGGTCGGCGTGCCGGGTCCACAGACCTTCCAGGTTGAGGACGCCGAGGCCCCCGAGCTCGCCGATGCGGATCGCGGTCTGCGGGGAGACCACCGAGTCCATGGGGGCGGCCAGGAACGGCAGCTCGAACCGGTAGGCGTCGATCTGCCAGGCGATCGAGACCTCCTTCGGGTCGCGGGTGCGACGGCTCGGCACGACGGCGATGTCGTCGAATGCGTACGCCCGGCGGCCGCGCTTGCCGCGCCCGATCTCGATCTCAGTCACGATGGTGTGGCCTTTCCCTCTATGTCTGCGCTGTCCAGTATCCCCGACACACGCCCGAGGGGCGGTCCCGGGAACCCCCGGGACCGCCCCTCATGCGTGTGGTCGCGTCACTTCCTGCTGTAGTTCGGCGCCTCGACCGTCATCTGGATGTCGTGCGGGTGGCTCTCCTTGAGGCCCGCCGAGGTGATCCGGACGAACCGGCCGTTCTCCTGGAGCTCGGGGACGGTGCGTCCGCCGACGTAGAACATCGACTGGCGCAGACCGCCGGTGAGCTGGTGGACGACCGCGGAGAGCGGGCCGCGGTAGGGGACCTGGCCCTCGATGCCCTCGGGGACCAGCTTCTCGTCGGAGGCGACGCCCTCCTGGAAGTAGCGGTCCTTGGAGAAGGACTTGCGGTCGCCGCGGCTCTGCATCGCGCCGAGCGAGCCCATGCCCCGGTAGGACTTGAACTGCTTGCCGTTGATGAACATCAGCTCGCCCGGGGACTCCTCGCAGCCCGCGAGCAGCGAGCCGAGCATCACGGTGTCCGCGCCGGCCACCAGGGCCTTGGCGATGTCGCCGGAGTACTGCAGGCCGCCGTCGCCGATGACCGGGACACCGGCCGCCTTGGCGGCGAGCGACGCCTCGTAGATCGCGGTGACCTGCGGGACACCGATGCCGGCGACGACACGGGTGGTGCAGATGGAGCCGGGGCCGACGCCGACCTTGATGCCGTCGACACCCGCGTCGATCAGCGCCTGGGCACCGTCCCGGGTGGCGATGTTGCCGCCGATGACGTCGACGCCGGACGCGTTCGACTTGATCTTGGCGACCATGTCGCCGACCAGCCGGGAGTGGCCGTGGGCGGTGTCCACGACGATGAAGTCGACACCGGCCTCGACGAGCGCCTGGGCCCGCTCGAAGGCGTCACCGGCGACGCCGACGGCGGCGCCGACCAGCAGCCGGCCTTCCTTGTCCTTGGCGGCGTTCGGGTACTTCTCGGCCTTGACGAAGTCCTTGACGGTGATGAGGCCCTTGAGGACCCCTGCCTCGTCGACCAGCGGGAGCTTCTCGATCTTGTGGCGGCGCAGCAGCTCCATGGCGTCCACGCCGGAGATGCCGACCTTGCCGGTGACCAGCGGCATCGGCGTCATGACCTCGCGCACCTGGCGCGTGCGGTCCGACTCGAAGGCCATGTCGCGGTTGGTGACGATGCCGAGCAGCTTGCCCGCGGCGTCGGTGACCGGGACACCGCTGATGCGGAACTTGGCGCACAGCTCGTCGGCCTCGCGCAGCGTCGCGTCCGGGTGCACCGTGATCGGGTCGGTGACCATGCCGGACTCGGAGCGCTTCACCAGGTCGACCTGGTTGGCCTGGTCGGCGATGGAGAGGTTGCGGTGCAGCACACCGGCGCCGCCCTGCCGGGCCATGGCGATCGCCATGCGGGCCTCGGTGACCTTGTCCATCGCGGCGGAGAGCAGCGGGATGTTCACCCGCACGTTCTTGGAGATGTACGAGGAGGTGTCGATCTGGTCGGGCGCCATGTCGGACGCGCCGGGCAGCAGCAGCACGTCGTCGTATGTCAGCCCGAGCGTCGCGAATTTCTCGGGCACTCCGTCGACGTTTGCAGTCATGACACCTTCCCCAAATGGCCTTGATCGGTGCGGATGTCCATGCTAACGGCCTTCGGGGGTGTCTCATTCCACGAACAAGATCACCTGGAGGTTCTGTAGCTTCGTACGGCCCGGCAGGGGCCGGGTGCGAAGGCTCCCGCAGGGGCCGGGACGAAGCCTCGTCAAGGCCCGGCAAAGGATCCGCGACCCCCGGTCAGAAGCTCCGCGGGGGCCCGGACGTGCCCGGTCTCACTGTTCCGCGAGGGCTCTCAGCCGGCTCAGCGCCCGGTGCTGGGCGACCCGGACCGCCCCCGGGGACATGCCCAGCATCTGCCCGGTCTCCTCCGCGGTCAGCCCCACGGCGACCCGGAGGACGAGCAGCTCGCGCTGGTTGTCCGGGAGGTTGGCGAGGAGCTTCTTCGCCCAGGCGGCATCGCTGCTGAGCAGGGCCCGCTCCTCGGGGCCGAGCGAGTCGTCGGGCCGCTCGGGCATCTCGTCCGAGGGCACGGCGGTCGATCCCGGGTGTCGCATGGCGGCCCGCTGGAGATCGGCGACCTTGTGCCCCGCGATGGCGAAGACGAACGCCTCGAAGGGCCTGCCGGTGTCCTTGTAGCGCGGCAGCGCCATCAGTACCGCGACGCAGACCTCCTGCGCCAGGTCCTCCACGAAGTGGCGGGCGTCACCGGGCAGCCGGTTCAGCCGCGACCTGCAGTAGCGCAGGGCGAGGGGGTGGACGTGGGCCAGCAGGTCATGGGTGGCCTGCGCGTCGCCCTCGACGGCGCGGTGCACCAGGGCACCGATCGCCGTCGTCTCGTCGTCGCGCATCGGACCATGGTGCCTCGGAGCCTCGCCATCCGTGCCACCGCGTCCGCAGTTGTGCACCGAAGCGTTATGAGCGGGTGCGCCGGAAGTCATGTCCTGCGCCCTCCCCTTCCGCTGGACCGAATCGTTCCCGAGGAACTCCACCCCGAGGAACTCCACGTCTCAAGGATGCGGCATCGGCCGGGAAGCGTCACATGCCGTCGGCCCGGCGGGCGCCGCGGACGGCACGGAGCCCGCCGGGCGCACGTCGGCCGAGTCGTCCCGCCCGCCGGTGTGCGGGCGGGGAACCACTCGGCCGCCGGCCCCGGCCGCCCCTCAGCGGACCAGCCCCCAGCGGAAGCCGAGCGCCACGGCGTGCGCCCGGTCCGAGGCCCCGAGCTTCTTGAACAGACGCCGGGCATGGGTCTTCACCGTGTCCTCGGAGAGGAAGAGCTCGCGTCCGATCTCGGCGTTCGAACGGCCGTGGCTCATCCCTTCCAGCACCTGGATCTCCCGTGCGGTGAGCGTCGGCGCCGCACCCATCTCGGCCGACCGCAGCCGACGCGGGGCGAGCCGCCACGTCGGGTCGGCCAGCGCCTGGGTGACGGTGGCCCGCAGCTCCGCGCGGGAGGCGTCCTTGTGCAGATAGCCGCGGGCGCCGGCGGCGACCGCGAGCGCGACCCCGTCCAGGTCCTCGGCGACCGTCAGCATGATGATCCTGGCGCCGGGATCGGCGGAGAGCAGTCGCCGGACCGTCTCCACACCCCCCAGGCCGGGCATGCGTACGTCCATCAGAATCAGATCCGAACGGTCGGCGCCCCAGCGGCGGAGGACTTCCTCGCCATTGGCCGCCGTCGTCACCCGCTCGACGCCGGGCACGGTCGCGACCGCGCGTCGGAGCGCTTCTCGGGCGAGCGGGGAGTCGTCGCAGACGAGAACGGATGTCATGACCGTCCTCCGCAGCTGATGCGCGTCACCTTGTGCCTCCAGGCTGTTACCAGTCGTCACCTGCGCGGTTGACACTCTCGGACACCTGCCCGATCGCTTTTTCCGCCAACCGCCTCCGCCCTCTCAACGACGGTCACTCGAAAGAGTTACGGGTCGGACAAGCGGGTTCGGCACTCTACGTGAGAGGGCGCACACGGAGGGGAACGGCACGGATCATCCAACGGTCAACCGAAACTTCACATGAAGGTATGCCCCATTTAGCGGGTTTTCTTCCCTTTTGCTGGCGTCTATGACTAGATTCGCAATCAGTCATATTTACATCTGCTTACACCGTAGTTGTACGGTCGTGGGCACGGTCAACGACAGACGACTCGACGTTTCCGACTCAGCACGGTTTCGAGGGGACAAGCAATGGCAGATTTCTCCCGCCTTCCCGGACCCAACGCCGATCTGTGGGACTGGCAGCTGCTGGCGGCCTGCCGCGGGGTCGACAGCTCGCTGTTCTTCCACCCGGAGGGTGAACGCGGGGCCGCCCGGAGCGCCCGCGAGAACTCGGCGAAAGAGGTCTGCATGCGTTGCCCGGTACGCGCCGAGTGCGCGGCGCACGCCCTGGCCGTACGAGAGCCCTACGGAGTGTGGGGCGGCCTGACCGAGGACGAGCGCGAGGAGCTCATGGGACGGGCCCGCAGCCGGCTGATCGCGGCGGGCGTGCCGTCCTCCTCGGGGCACGGCTGATCCCGCCACACCCCGCACGCCAAGCGGAGAAACGTTTCCGCATTTCAACCGACCGCTCGGTGCCCGCCGACCACCGCCCCGGACGGCTGCCGGTCCAGGACGCCCGCCGCCGCCCCCGGACGGCCATCGCTCCGGACAGCCGTCATTCCCGGACACCAGACGGCTCCGAACACACGCCGGCCCCGGACACCCGGCGCTCCCGGACACCCGCCCGCTCCGGACGCCCGGCGGCCCCGGACGCCTGTCGGCCTTGAAAACCTGCTCGCCGCGGCCTCCGGCGGTCCGGGACCTCCCGGGACGCTCAGCGGGCGGCCGCCAGGGAGAGCCGGTCCAGCGTGGCCGCCACCGCCGGGACCTGTGCGAGGTCGGGCAGGGTCAGCGCGACGATCTCGCGCTCGACGGCCGGTTCCACCGTCACGGTCCGCACCCCCTTGGGGCGCACCGACTCGATCGCCAGCTCCGGCAGCACGGCCACGCCGAGCCCGGCGCCGACCAGGCCGGCCACCGCCGGGTAGTCATCGGTGGCGAAGTCGATGCGGGGCGTGAAGCCCGACTCCTCGCACACCTCGACCAGCTGTCGACGGCAGCGCGGGCAGCCCGCGATCCACGACTCGTCGGCCAGCTCGGCGATGCCCACCGCGCCCGCACCGGCCAGCCGGTGCCCCTCGGGGACCAGCCCGATCAGCCGGTCGGTGAGCAGCGGGCGCACGACCAGGTCCTCCCACTCCGCGCCGCAGGTGCCGTACCGGAACGCCAGGGCGATGTCGCAGTCGCCCTCGCGCAGCATCTCGACCGAGCGCGGCGGCTCGGCCTCGACCAGGGAGACCCGGGTGCCCGGATGGGCCGCGCGCAGTGCCGCCAGGGCGCCGGGGACCAGGGTGGAGCTGCCGCTGGGGAACGAGACGAGCCGGACCCGGCCGGCCCGCAGCCCGGCGATGGCGGCGACCTCCTCCTCCGCCGCGGTGAGCCCGGCGAGGATGCCGGAGGCGTGCCGGACCAGCGCCTCACCCGCCTGGGTGAGGCGCATCTCGCGTCCGGTGCGGATCAGCAGGGTGGTGCCCACGGACGCCTCCAGGGCCTTCATCTGCTGGCTGACCGCGGGCTGGGTGCAGCCCAGTTCGCGGGCGGCGGCGGAGAACGAACCGGTGGTGGACACGGCGCGCAGGACTCGGAGGTGTCGGGCTTCGATCACCCATGAAAGATAAGCGAATCTTGGAGCACGGGCGAATTATTGCCATGCATCTTTTAGGTGCGGTGGTTAGCGTTCTCCGTATGACGTCCATGGAACCGATGACGCTGCTGAGCGTGAACGCGGGACGGCCGGAGGCCGTCGACCACACCGACTCCCCCAGTGGCACGACCGGCATCGACAAGCGGCCCGTCGACGGCCCCGTACGGGTCACCGACCCCGGCCCCAAAGGGGTCGGCGGCAGCGGCGTGGCCGGGGACGCGGTGTGCGACCTGCGCCATCACGGCGGCTCCGACCAGGCCGTGTACGCCTTCGCCCGCGAGGAGCTCGACGCGTGGGAGCGGGAGCTCGGCCGCCCGCTGGCCAACGGCACGTTCGGCGAGAACCTGACGACCCGCGGCGTGGACGTGAGCGGCGCCAGGATCGGCGAACGCTGGCGGATCGGCCCCGATCTGGTGCTTGAGGTGACGTCGGGCCGGATTCCCTGCCGGACGTTCGCCGGTCACCTCGGTGAGCAGCGCTGGGTCAGGCGGTTCACCGCGGCGGCGGCCCCGGGCGCCTATCTGCGGGTGATCGAGCCGGGCGAGATCCGGGCCGGCGACCCGATCGAGATCGTGCACCGGCCGGACCACGACGTCACCGTGAAGCTGGAGTTCCTGGCCATGACGACCCGCCGGGACCTGCTGCCGGAACTGCTCGCGGCCGGGGACGCGCTGCATCCCGAGTCGCTGCGCGCCGCGCGGGCCCGCGTGGAGAAGTACGGCGACCGGCCCCCGACGTCCACGAGCGCCGACTGATCCCGGCGCTCCGCGCGTGCGTCCCGGACGCCGGGACGGTCCGGGAGCCGGCGCCCCGCGCGTGCGCGCCCGGCTCCGTACACGCCCGGCTCCGTGCGCATACCTCCGACTCGGCCGGTGTGCCCGTGATTCCGTGACATGTGCCCTGCCACGGTGAGGGGTGGCGGGCGGGTCGGGCCCGGGCGTGCGCGGGGCACTAACGTGCCGCGTATGACGACTGCACTGATTACGGGCGCGACCGCGGGGATCGGCGCCGCCTTCGCGCGGCGGCTCGCGGCCGACGGGCACAACCTGGTGCTGGTGGCGCGCGACACCGAGCGACTGCGCGAGCAGGCGACCGAACTGCACGACCGGCACGGCATCGAGGCCGAGGTGCTGCGGGCCGACCTGTCCGAGGACGAGGGGATCGCCGCGGTCGAGGAACGGTTGACGGACCGTCGCCACCCGATCGACCTGCTGGTCAACAACGCCGGGTTCGGCAACAAGGGCCAGTACCTGGACGTGCCCATGGCCGACGAGCTGAGGATGCTGAAGGTGCACTGCGAGGCGGTGCTGCGGCTGACCTCGGCGGCGGCGACCGCGATGCGGGAGCGCGGGCGGGGCGGGGTCGTCAACGTGGCCTCGGTGGCGGCGTTCGTGCCGCGCGGGACGTACGGCGCGTCCAAGGCGTGGGTCGTGCAGTTCACCCAGGGCGCGGCGAAGGATCTGGCCGGTTCGGGCGTGCGGCTGATGGCGCTGTGCCCGGGGTTCGTGCGGACGGAGTTCCACCAGCGGGCCGGGATGGGGACCGGCAACATCCCGGGCTGGATGTGGCTCGACGCGGACAAGCTGGTGGCGGCGGCCCTGGCCGACCTGGCGCGCGGCCGGTCCCTCTCGATCCCGGACCCGCGGTACAAGGCGCTGATGGGGGTCGTGAAGCTGACGCCGCGCGGCCTGCTCGGAGGCGTCACCTCCAAGACGGGCCGCAAGTACGGTCCGCAGTGAGCGTCCGGTCACCGGCCGGGCGGATAACGGACGGCTGCTTACCGGGCTGCTGTTCAGCGGGCCGGCGGCGGCCCCGTGAGTCTTCACCCACCGGGCCGCCGCCGCACAGCGAACGCTCACTCACCGGACGGCGGCACAGTGAGTGTTCACCCACCAGGCAGCCGGGCGGCGAGTGTTCACCCACCGGACTGCCGGACAGTGAGCATTCACCCACCGGCCTGCCGCTCCGTGAGCATTCGCCCACCGAGCAGTCGCGCAGTGAACGTTCACCCACCGGGCCGCCGTCCTTCAGGCCGTCACTCCACGCCGGGGCCCGCGTAGGCGCCGATGTTGGGGGCGCCGGGCTTCAGCTCGTTGCCGAAGTAGTCCTTGCCGCCGTTGTTCTCGATGACGGCTCCGGCGGCGAGGGCGGGCGAGCCCGCACCGAGCCGGAAGTCGTCCAGGAGCTTCGGGTCGGCCGTGATCCCGCCGGGGTCGGGACGGGTCATGTCGATGCCGTAGAAGGCGTTGTGGTCGAAGGAGAGCCCGGGGGTCGGGTTCTTGAAGGCGTAGCCTCCGGTGCCCTCGCTCACGAAGACGTTGTTGCGGATGGACAGTTCGTGCTGGGTGGTGGCGGGGCTGCCGGCGTCGTCCTGGACCAGGTAGCCGGGGATCTGCTCCTTGTTGTGGAAGGTGTTGTTGTAGATCTCGGTGCCCAGGATCGGACCCCAGCAGTTCTGGACGAGGCGGGCGCCGTCGTTGCGGCTGACGTTGTAACGGGCGATTGTGCCGATGGTCTTGGCGCCGCTGTACGGGCAGATCAGCAGGAAGCCGCCCTTGTTGTCGTGGCTGTAGTTGTACTGGAAGACGGTGTTCTGCGAGGCGCCGTCGGCGTCGAAGGACATCCCGTCGTGGGTGTTGCCGCCGCCCGAGACCTCGTTGTACTCGACGGTCGTGTCGTCTGTGTTGAAGGTCCAGATGCCCGCGTTGGCGGAGGGCGAGCGGAGCTGGAAGCCGTCCACCCGGTTGTGGTCGACGCGGGCGCCGCTGGTGGTGTCGAGCTTCATGCCGTCGCCGGCCAGGGACTTCAGCGTGTTGTGGTGGATGCGGACCCGGGTGCTGGGCGTCCACTCGCCCGGGTAGACGTTCGGGTCCTGCTGCTGGCCGACCAGATCGCGCTTGGAGAAGGTCGACTTGAAGTAGATGCCCTCGCGGTCGACGTCCTCGATGCGGTTGTGCGCGATGTTCAGGCCGTCGTACCAGCTGGCCTTCGCCTTGCCCTCGACCGCGATGTGGATCGCGCTGGAGCCGGAGATCGTCTTGTGGTCGCCGCCGCGCACGTCGTGGATGTAGAGGCCGGAGATGTCGAAGCCGCGGGCGACACCGTAGTCGGTGAGGCGCAGGCGGACGCCGTTGCGCTCGCTGCCGGGGTCGGCGGCGTTGACGATCTCCAGGGCCTTGAGGTGCACGTACTGCATGTCGGCGAGCAGGACGACGTCGTGGGCGCCCGCCCCGTCGAGCTTGGCCCGCGCCGGGCCCCCGCCGTAGTCGGCGATGGTGAACGGCGCGCGGGCGGAACCGGTGCCCTTGGGGGCGAGGGTGCCGGTGCAGGTGGTGCCGCGCTTGAAGAGCAGCCGGTCGCCGGGCCCGTAGGTCTGCGCGTTGGCCTCGGCGAGCGAGGTCCAGGGGTGCTGCTTGCTGCCGGTGGCGCCCGCCGGGTCGGCGGCGCAGTCGACGTGGAAGGTACGGCCGGTGGGCGCCGCCTGCGCGGCGGTCTGACCCGCGACGGTCAGGCCGCCGGCGACCGTAAGCGCCGCGAGCGCCGTTGCGGTGACGCGATGTCTCACAATTCCTCCGTACAAACAGTCGGGTTCGGGACGGGACGAGTCCGCACCGCCGGAATCCTGGACTCGGATTGATCGAACGTCAATGGATCGCGTTTGAATGATCGAAACTCCCATCGTTCGATCACGTTGGTCTAGGGTCGGACCACGGCCCCGGCACCGGCCGGACCAGGGGCCGGGCCACACACTGCGAGGGGACTGCTGCCGTGCGCGAAAGTGCTGCTGAACGTCATGACCGCCTGCTCGGGCTGGTACGGGAACGGGGTTCGGCCCGGGTCTCGGACCTGGCCTCGCAGCTGGGGGTCTCGCCCGTCACCGCCCGCCGGGACGTGGAGGAACTGGCAGGCCGCGGCCTGCTCGACCGGGTGCACGGATCGGTGTCCTGGCCGCGGGACGCCGAGCCCGCCTCCGCCGCAGGACCGGGCGGCGCGGGCGGCGGCGGCCCGGTCATCGGCATGCTCGCGCCCTCGTCCACCTACTACTTCGCCGAGGTCATCCGCGGCGCCCACGAGGCCGCCGCCAGGGCCGGGGCCCGGCTCGTGCTGCGGATCTCCGACTACCGGCCGCAGGAGGACCACGCCCGCACCGAGGGCCTGCTCTCGGCGGGCGCCGAGGGTTTGCTGGTCGCGCCCGGCTGGCAGCATCCGGGCGACCCCGCCGCGTTCGGCGACTGGATCGCCTCGCTGCCCGTGCCGACCGTCCTGCTGGAGCGCCGCCCCGCGCCCGGTTCCCCGCTGGACGGCCTGGACCGGGTCTGCTCGGACCACGCGCACGGCGTCCTGCTCGCGGTGCGCCACCTGGTGGGACTCGGGCACGGGGCGCCGCTGCTGATGGCCCGCGCCGACTCCCCGACCGCCGTCGCGGTGCGGTCCGGGTACGAGGAGGCCCTCGCCGTGCTCGGGCTGCGCGCGCCGCAGGACGTGATCGACTCCGTGCCGGCCGAACTCGCCCCGGAGGCGTTCGAGGAGGCCGTGCGGGCGCTGCGCGAGGCGGTGCACTCGGGAGTGGCCACGGCGGCGCTGATCCACAACGACGTGGACGCGATCCAGGTGGTGCAGCGCCTGGCCGAGCTGGGCGTGCGGGTGCCGGAGGACCTGGCGCTGATCGCCTACGACGACGAGGTGGCGGCGCTCGCGGACACCCCGCTCACGGCGGTGGCGCCGCCCAAGCGCGAGGTCGGCCGCCATGCGACGGAACTGCTGGTCGAGCGGCTGGGTCAGGGCTCGGGCGCGCCCCGGCGGCATCTGACCCTGCTGCCGCAGCTGCGCGTCCGGGATTCCTGCGGGGCGCCCCTGTAGCCGCCGGTGCCCCCGCCCGGGCATGTGTCCGGGCGGGGACACCGGCGTGGCGCCGGACGCCGCGGGCAGGCGCCGGGGCAGGCTTCACGACGGGCCCGCCCACGTCCCGCGCACCCGTTCCGCAGCGTGTCCCACTCGCCTCCGTACGTAACTTATCTGATCTTTTTTCGATCAATCGCTCTTTCGCTCTTGACTTCGGTCACGGCTGGTCCAAGGATCACGGCCAACGCCAATGTCGTCGCCTGTTCAGGAGTCTCGCTGTGAGCCGCAGTTCGAGCAGAACGTCCATCGCCGTCGTCGGCGCCGTCACCGCACTCGCCGTTCTCACGGCCTGTGGCGGCAGCGGCGACGACTCCTCCGCCGGGAGCGACGGCAAGCCCGTCAGCATCACCTTCTGGGGCTGGGCCAAGGGCTCCAAGGAGGTCGTCGACGCGTTCAACGCCTCCCACAAGAACATCAAGGTGGTGTACGAGGAGATCCCGTCCGGCAACGCGGGCGGCTACGCCAAGATCTCCAACGCGGTGAAGGCGGGCAACGCCCCCGACCTGGTCTCCATCGAGTACCCGCAGCTCCCGGAGTACGTCAGCCAGGGCGCCCTCCAGGACATCGGCGAGTACTTCACCGAGGACATCAGGAAGAAGCTGCTGCCGCAGGCGGTCGAGCTGACGACCCTCGGCGGGAAGAACTGGGCCGTCCCGTTCGACGCCTCGCCGCAGTCCTTCTACTACCGCAAGGACCTGTTCGAGAAGTACGGCGTCGAGGTCCCCAAGACCTGGGACGAGTTCCGCAAGGCCGCGGAGAAGATCAAGAAGGCCGACAAGAAGGCCCGCATCGGCACCTTCTTCCCCGACGACCCGACCACGTTCCAGGCGATGGCCTGGCAGGCCGGCGCCCAGTGGTACAAGCCCGAGGGCGACACCTGGAAGGTCAGCACCGCCGACGCGGCCACCAACAAGGTCGCCGACTACTGGCAGGGTCTGCTCGACGACGACCTGATCCGCGCCAACGCCTCCTTCAGCCCCGAGTGGACCAACTCCCTCAAGAACGGCGGCACCGTCGGCTACCTCGGCGCCGCCTGGGGCGCGGGCGTCCTCAAGGGCACGCTGCCCGAGCAGAGCGGCAAGTGGGCCGTCGCCCCGATGCCCAGCTGGGACGGCAAGCCGGCCAGCGGCATGCTCGGCGGCTCCACCTTCGCGGTGACCAGGACCAGTGAGAAGGCGAAGGCCGCGGTCGAGTTCGCCACCTGGATGTCGACCACCGAGGAAGGCATCAAGGCCCGCATCGAGTCCGGCACGTCGAGCGCCTTCCCGGCCGCGGCGTCGTTGCGCCCGGCGGCCAAGGACGCCTTCGACGCCGGTTACTACGGCGGCCAGGACATCTACCAGGTCTTCGAGGGCGCCGCGGCGTCGATCGGCCAGAACTGGAACTGGGGCCCGACCACCGGCACCACGAACACCACCATGAAGGACCAGTTCGGCAAGGTCGCCAGCGGTGGCACCACCATCAAGGACGCCGTGAAGGCCGGGCACGACGCCACGGTCGCCGAGCTCAAGAAGCGCGGTCTGAAGGTCGAGGACGCAGGCTGATGAAGCGCGCCCGGACAACCAGAGCCGCCGCCATCCTGCTGGGGCCCTTCTTCGTACTGTTCACCGTGGCCATGGTGCTGCCGATCGGTTACGCGGTCTGGCTCAGCCTGTTCACCGAGAAGCAGTCCGGCCTGGGCTTCGGCGGCACCGAGACCGTCTTCAGCGGACTCGACAACTACACGGCGGCCCTGGGTGACCGGGCGTTCCGCGAGGGCTTCGGCGTACTCCTCGGATACTGCCTGTTCTACATTCCGCTGCTGCTCGTCGGCGCCCTCGCACTCGCCCTGCTGCTGGACTCCGCGCTGGCCCGCGCCCGCCGGTTCTTCCAGCTCGCGCTCTTCCTGCCGCACGCCGTGCCCGGCATCATCGCCGCGCTGATCTGGGTGTACCTCTACACGCCGCAGCTCAGCCCGGTGGTCAGCGCCATGGAGTCCGGCGGGATCGGCTTCGACTTCTTCTCGCCCGGGGGCGCACTCCCCTCCGTCGTGAACATCGCCCTGTGGGAGTGGCTCGGCTACAACATGGTGATCTTCTACGCCGCGCTGCAGGCCATCGACCGCTCCGTGCTCGAAGCGGCCACGGTCGACGGGGCCGGCGCCTGGCGCACCGCGCTGAGCATCAAGGTCCCGCTGATCCGCGCCTCCGTCGTGATGGTCGCGCTGTTCACGGTCATCGGTTCGCTCCAGCTGTTCACCGAACCGCTGATCCTCAACAAGGGGACCGGCTCCGCCGTCACCTCCACCTGGACGCCGAACATGTACGCGTACACCGCGGCCTTCGAGCGCAACGACTACGGTCTCGCCGCGGCCGCCTCCATCCTGCTGGCGCTCACGGCCGCGCTGCTGTCCTTCGTCGTCACCCGCTTCACCGGCCGGAAGGGCAAGAAAGCATGAACTCCCCCGCTTCCCGCAGCCGGTGGATGTCGAAGACCGCCGTCAACGGTTTCCTCCTGCTCGCCGTCGTCTACATGCTCTTCCCCCTCGTCTGGCTGGTCACCGCCGCCACCAAGGACACCGGTGACCTGCTCGCGGGCAACGCCTTCTCCTTCCAGGGCTTCAACCTCGGCGAGAACCTGTCGAACCTGGCCTCCTACGGCGACGGCATCTACTTCCGCTGGTACCTCAACAGCCTGCTGTACGCGGGCGTCGGCGCCCTCGTCTGCTCGCTGATCTGCGTCGCCGCGGGGTACGCCTTCGACAAGTACGAGTTCCGGGGCAAGGAGAAGCTGTTCGGCCTCGTGCTGATGGGCGTGCTCGTGCCCACCACGGCGCTGGCCCTGCCGATGTACCTCCTGGCCTCCAAGACCGGCCTGGTCAACACCTACTGGTCCGTGCTGATCCCGGTGCTGGTCAACCCGTTCGGCGTGTACCTCGCCCGGGTGTTCAGCACCGGCTACATCCCGAACGAGGCGCTGGAGGCCGCCCGTATCGACGGGGCCGGCGAGCTGCGGGTCTTCTGGTCCATCGGGCTGCGCATGGTCATGCCCGGCTTCGTGACCGTCTTCCTCTTCCAGTTCACCGCGATCTGGAACAACTTCTTCCTCCCCCTCGTGATGCTCTCGGACCGCAAGCTCTTCCCGCTGAGCCTCGGTCTGTACTCCTGGAACACCAACACCCACGGCGAGCCGAGCTTCTACCCGCTCGTCGTCACCGGTTCCCTCCTCGCCGTCATCCCCCTGATCGTCGCCTTCGTCTCGTTGCAGCGGCACTGGAAGGCCGGACTGACCGCCGGCAGCGTCAAGTGACCCCCACCGCGAGCCCGAGGAGTACGAGTCCCACCATGCCCCACACCACCGACAACCGGCCCGCGGCCCTGCTCGCGATGGGCCCCGGCATAGCCGACCGCCTCCTCGCCGACCGCCACCGCGCCCGGCTGGCCGCGCTCACCCGCACCGACCCGCGCCTCGTCGCCCACGACCTGGCCGGGCCGACGCCCGAGGTGGCCGCCGCGCTCGCCGAGGCCGAGGTGCTGTTCACCTGCTGGGGCGCCACACCGCTCACCGCCGAGGTGCTGGCGGCCGCGCCACGGCTGCGGGCCGTGGTGCACGCGGCGGGCTCCGTGAAGCACCACATCACCGACGCCTGCTGGGAACGCGGGATCGCCGTCACCTCGGCGGCCGGGGCCAACGCCCTGCCCGTCGCCGAGTTCACCCTCGCCGCGATCCTGTTCGCGGGCAAGCGGGTGCTGCACTCCGCGGACCGCTACCGCCGGCTGCGCGCCGACCACGACTGGCTCGCGGAGCTCGACGGGGCCGGCAACTACCGCCGCACCGTCGGCATCGTCGGCGCCTCCCGGATAGGCCGGCGGGTGATCGAGCTGCTGCGCCCCTTCGACCTGGACGTGCTGCTGTACGACCCGTACGTGGACGGCCCGGAGGCGGAGCGGCTCGGGGTGCGGCTCACCTCGCTCGACGAGCTGTGCGCGAGCAGTTCCGTCGTGTCCGTGCACGCGCCCCAGCTCCCGGAGACGCACCACCTGATCGGCGCGGCGCAGCTGTCGGCGATGGCGACCGGGACGACGCTGATCAACACGGCGCGGGGCTCGCTGATCGACGAGGCGGCGCTGCTGTCCGAGCTGACGGCCGGGCGGCTGCAGGCGGTGCTGGACGTGACCGACCCCGAACTCCCGCCCGCCGACTCGCCGTTGTACACCCTGCCGAACGTGCTGCTCACCCCGCACGTGGCGGGTTCGCTGGGCGACGAGCTGCACCGGATGGCCGACCAGGCGCTGGACGAGCTGGAGCGGTTCGCGGCCGGTCTGCCCTTCGCGGACCCCGTGCACTCCGGGAGCCTGAGCCACTCCGCCTGAGCCGCTCCGCCCGGGCCCCGGGCCGCCCGGTCCGGGTCTTCGGACCGCTCGATCCGGGGTTCCGGCCCCCTCGTCCCGGGCCGTCGGAATGCCCGTTTCTCACTAAACTGGAGGCATCCCACCAGTACGTGAGACCGGGAGCCGTCATGAGATTCGTACAAATGATCGACTGCAAGACGGAGCGGTACGCGGACATGGACCGGCTCATGGACCAGTGGGCCGAGCGGACCAGGGGCACCCGGACCGCCACCCACAGCCTCGTCGGCAAGGACCGCTCCGACGGGTCCCACTACGTCGAGCTCGTCGAGTTCCCGTCGTACGAGGCCGCGATGGCGAATTCGGGGCTGCCGGAGACCGAGCGGATCTTCCGGGAGATGGTGGCGCTCTGCGACGGGATGCCCACCTTCACCGACCTCGACGTGGTCCGCGACGAACAGCTGAACCAGACGCAGTCCCGCCGCTTCTTCCACGAGATCGCCGTCGGGGGCAACCTCGACGCCATCGACGAGGTGTTCGCGGCCGACTACACCGACCACGACATCGCGAAGGACGCGGATTCCGTGGTCGGTTCCGACCGGCTGCGCGAGGACGTCGCCCGGTGGCGCGCCGCCTTCGACTTCACCTTCGACCTGGACCGGCAGATCTGCGAGGGCGACGACGTCGTGACGCTGTGGACCTGGACCGGCACCCACAAGGGCGAGTTCATGGGCATCGCCCCCACGGGCAGACAGTGCGTCATGTCCGGCACCACGATCTTCCGGTTCGAGGACGGGAGGATCAAGGAGGGCTGGTGGCACGAGGACCTCATGGGCCTGATGCGCTGGCTCGGCGCGTCCGGCCGGGGCACGGCACCCGCCTGACCGCCGTACGCCGGGAGCCCCGTCGAGCGCCGGGAACCCGTCGTACGCCGCCGAAGGCCCTGTCACACGCCGAAAAGGCCCCTTCCCCCACCGTCGAACGGTGGGGGAAGGGGCCTTCCGTCGGCTGCGCGAGCCGGGAGCGACCGTGCGTCAGTGCGCGTGGCCGTGACCGCCGTGGGCGGCCTCGGCCTCTTCCTCGGCCGGCTTCTCGACGACCAGGGTCTCGGTCGTGAGCAGCAGCGACGCGATGGACGCGGCGTTCTCCAGCGCGGAGCGGGTGACCTTGACCGGGTCGATGACGCCGGCCTTCACCAGGTCGCCGTACTCGCCGGTGGCGGCGTTGAAGCCCTGGCCCTTGTCGAGCTCGGAGACCTTCGAGGTGATGACGTAGCCCTCGAGGCCGGCGTTCTCGGCGATCCAGCGCAGCGGCTCGACCGCGGCGCGGCGCACGACCGCGACACCGGTGGCCTCGTCGCCGGTCTTGCCGAGGTTGTCCTCCAGGACCTTGACGGCGTGGACGATGGCGGAGCCACCACCGGAGACGATGCCCTCCTCGACCGCGGCGCGGGTCGCGGAGATGGCGTCCTCCAGACGGTGCTTCTTCTCCTTGAGCTCCACCTCGGTGGCGGCACCGACGCGGATCACGCACACGCCGCCGGCCAGCTTCGCGAGGCGCTCCTGGAGCTTCTCGCGGTCCCAGTCGGAGTCCGTGGCCTCGATCTCGGCCTTGATCTGGTTGACCCGGCCCTTGACGTCGCCGGGCTCGCCGCCGCCGTCCACGATCGTGGTGTCGTCCTTGGAGACGGTGACGCGGCGGGCGGTGCCCAGCACGTCCAGACCGGCCTGGTCGAGCTTGAGGCCGACCTCCTCGGCGATGACGGTCGCACCGGTGAGGGTGGCGATGTCGCCGAGCATGGCCTTGCGGCGGTCACCGAAGCCCGGGGCCTTCACCGCGACGGCGTTGAAGGTGCCACGGATCTTGTTGACGACCAGGGTCGACAGGGCCTCGCCCTCGACGTCCTCGGCGATGATCAGCAGCGGCTTGGAGCCACCGGCCTGGATGACCTTCTCCAGCAGCGGGAGCAGCTCCTGGATGGAACCGATCTTGCCCTGGTGGATCAGGATGTACGGGTCGTCGAGGACGGCCTCCATGCGCTCCTGGTCGGTCACCATGTAGGGGGACAGGTAGCCCTTGTCGAAGGCCATGCCCTCGGTGAAGTCGAGGTCCAGACCGAAGGTGTTGGACTCCTCGACGGTGATGACGCCGTCCTTGCCGACCTTGTCCATCGCGTCCGCGATGAGCTCGCCGACCTGCGGGTCCTGCGCGGAGAGCGCGGCCACGGCGGCGATGTCGGTCTTGTCGTCGATCGGGCGGGCGGTCGCGAGGAGCTCCTCGGACACGGCCTTGACCGCGGCGTCGATGCCCTTCTTCAGGGCGGCCGGGGAGGCACCGGCGGCGACGTTGCGCAGACCCTCGCGGACGAGCGCCTGGGCGAGCACGGTGGCGGTGGTCGTGCCGTCACCCGCGACGTCGTTGGTCTTGGTGGCGACCTCCTTCACCAGCTGGGCACCGAGGTTCTCGTACGGGTCGTCGAGCTCGACCTCGCGCGCGATGGTGACACCGTCGTTGGTGATGGTGGGGGCACCGAACTTCTTGTCGATGACGACGTTGCGGCCCTTGGGGCCGATCGTCACCTTGACCGTGTCGGCAAGCTTGTTGACGCCGCGCTCAAGGGCGCGACGGGCGTCCTCGTCGAACTTCAGGATCTTCGCCATGGGAGCTGAGCTTTCCTCTCGAACGAACTGCGCCCCCGACCGCCCGGCTGGTTATTCGCGGGGGCCAGGGGCGCAGAACAGAAGCAAACGTGGGTGAATTACTTCTCGACGATCGCGAGCACGTCGCGAGCCGAGAGGACGAGGTACTCCTCGCCGCTGTACTTCACCTCGGTGCCGCCGTACTTGCTGTACAGCACGACGTCGCCGGTCTTGACGTCGAGCGGAAGGCGCTCGCCGTTCTCGAAGCGGCCCGGACCCACGGCCAGGACGACGCCCTCCTGGGGCTTCTCCTTGGCGGTGTCCGGAATGACCAGGCCGGAGGCCGTGGTCTGCTCGGCGTCGAGCGGCTGGACCACAATCCGGTCCTCGAGCGGCTTGATCGCAACCTTGGAGCTGGCGGTCGACACGATCCGGTCTCCCCCTTCGGAGATCTCACGGGGTAACAGTCTTGGGGTGGCGATCAGGTGGATCCGTCGTCGCGGGTGCCGGACCTGCCAGTCGCGCAGTGGTGCTGGCACTCTCCAGTGGTGAGTGCCAGCACCGAGACTATGACCGGGATTAGCACTCGGTCAAGCGGAGTGCCAATTCAAGCGGTCGTGGTGTCGCACCCCGCCGCTCCGGGCCCCCTTCGCGCCGGTACGGACGCCGAGGGGACAACGCGCGGACGGACCGCGCCGTTCCGCGCACCCGGCACCGGTCGGGGCGCACCGGCCGCCGGCGGTCCGACCCGCGCCCGGTGCGCCCTCTCATACGTAGTCCTCCAGCCGGGCCACGGCGTACCCCTTGTCCGTGACGACCTTCATGACCGCCCGGACCAGGTCGGTCATGCTGCCGCCCCACTCGGACCGGCCCCGGAAGTGGGTGAGGACGATGTCGCCGGGGTGCAGGTCCTGGTCCTCCTCGCGCCACTCCATGTGGTCCGGGAACGCCTCCGCGTTCCACAGCGGGACGGCCTTGATGCCGCAGGACTTCGCGACGCGCAGGGTGTCCCCGTTGTAGTTGCCGTACGGCGGACGGAAGAGGACCGGCTGCTTCCCGTACTGCTCCCTGATGATCTCCTGCTGGCCGCAGATCTCGCGCTCCTGCTCGGCGTACGAGAGGCCGGGCAGGTAGGGGTGGTTGAGCGTGTGGTTGTTGAGGGCGGTGCCCCGCCGCCGCGCCTCGCCGAAGTACCCGTAGTTGTCGCTCACCTCGTAGTCGCTGAGGAACGCGCTGTACGGGATGTCCAGCTCGTCCATCATCCGGAGCAGCTCGGGGTCCTTCTCGGCGCCGTCGTCGATCGTCAGGAAGACGATCCGCTCCTCGGTCGGGACGGTGGTGAAGACGGGCGGCAGCGAGTCGTCGCCGCCCTCCACCTCGAACCCCTCACGGGTGGTGATGCGGGGCTTCACCGCGGGCGGTTCCGGGGCGATCAGCGGCGGCTTGTCCAGGCCCCACTTCTCGGCGAGGGCGGCCCGGACGGCCGGGGCCAGCTTCGCGTTCTCCCGGCCGGCCTCCGGTGCGTCGGCCCGGCTCCCGGGTCCGCCGGGGCGGGCGGGCGCCGCCGCGGGGGCACCGGGGTTCCCGGCCGCGGGGCGGTCGCCGTGCCCGGTGCCGCCCGTCCGCTCCCCCTCGCCCGAGGCGCAGCCGGAGCCGACCGCCGCGACCAGGAGCGCGGCCAGGACCGCACAGACGGGCCGGTGCCCGACGGAGCCCCGACCGCGTCCGGCTCCGGGCGCGCCCGACCCATGGTGCATTGTGGTGTTTTTTTCCTTTTGTCGTACAAGTTGCATGGCGCCGCATACTGCCAGCACTCGATCGGCCGCCCGGTCCGACACCGCCGCCGGGCCCGGCGGTCTACCCGGCTGGCTCACAATGGGGCGGGTGAACGCTCTCGCCCCGAACGGCCCGCACGACCCGGACCGGCCGAACGACCCCGCCCGGACCGGCTCCCCCGGCCCGTCCGCCCCCCACGCCCCTTCGAACGGGGAGGACCCCGTCGCCGCCTTCCTGGCCCTGCGCGCCCCCGAGGGCGCGGAGCTGCTGGCCGGGCTGCGGTCGTACGACCCCGCGCAGGAACTCGCCACCGCCACCCGGCTGCGCCGCAGCCACCCGGCCCACCTGGTCTCGGCGGCGCTGGGGCAGGCGCGGCTGCGGCAGCGGGCGGTGGCGAAGTTCGGCGCCGAGGACGCGTACCGGATGTTCTTCACGCCCAACGGCGTCGAGCAGGCGACCCGTACGTCGGTGGCCGCCCGGCGCGCGCAGCGGTTCGCGGAGGCCGGGGTGCGGAGCGTCGCCGACCTGTGCTGCGGGATCGGCGGCGACGCGATCGCGCTCGCCCGGGCGGGCATCTCCGTGCTCGCCGTGGACCGCGACCCGCTGACCGCGGAGGTCGCCCGAGCCAACGCCGCCGCCCTCGGGCTGGACGGGCTGATCGAGGTGCGGTGCGCCGATGTCACCGACGTCGACACCTCGCCGTACGACGCGGTGTTCGTGGACCCGGCCCGACGCGGCGGGCGGGGCCGGATCTTCGACCCCGAGGCGTACTCGCCGCCGCTGTCCTGGGCGGTCGGCGCCGCGCTCGGGGCGCCCCGGGCCGCGCTGAAGATCGCACCCGGCATCCCGCACGAGGCGATCCCGGAGCGGGCGGAGGCCGAGTGGATCTCGGACGGCGGGGACGTGAAGGAGGCGGTGCTCTGGTTCGGCGAGGGCTTCGCGGCCGGTTCGTACCGGGCCACGGTCCTCCCGGACGGCGCCTCGCTGTGGTCGGCGGGCCCGCCGCCCGCACCGCCGGTCGGCCCGGTGGGCCGCTACCTGTACGAGCCGGACGGCGCCGTCATCCGCGCCGGTCTGGTCGCCGACGTCGTGGCGCGGTGCCGCGGCCGGCTGATCGACGGGACCATCGCGTACGTCACGGGCGACGAGCCGTACACGTCCCCGTACACCTCCGGATACGAGATCACCGACCGGATGCCCTTCAACATGAAGAAGCTGAAGGCGCTGCTGCGGGAGCGGGAGGTCGGCGTGCTGACCGTCAAGAAGCGCGGCTCCGCGGTCGAACCGGAGGAGTTGCGCCGCAGGATGAAGCTGCACGGCCCGAACTCCGCGACGGTCTTCCTGACCCGGGTGGCCGGGGCGCCGACGATGCTGATCGGCCACCCGATGGGCGGCCAGGACCGGCCCTGACGGCCCGACCGGCCCGGCCCGGCGGTCGTCGGGGCGGGCCCCGGTCAGCGGTGGGCGCCGCCCCCGGTGGAGAGCACCCGCTCCGGGGCGGGCGCCCCGGTCAGCACCCGCAGCACCCACCTGCGGTGCGCGAACGCCTTGACCAGGCCGATCAGTCCGACCAGCCAGCAGGTCATGCCGACCCCCATGACCAGGACGATCTCGCCGTAACCCACCCTGCCCGCAGGGGGGTTCGCCGGGATGACGAAGCACATGTACAGGCCCACCGCGCACAACGCGAAGGACGTCAGCAGCCAGGCGAGGGAGGCGCCCGGCATCCGCAGCGCCGCGTCGCGCTCCGGATCGCGGTCCAACCCGCCCCAGGCGTACAGCAGTTCGCGGATCCTCCGGTCGCGGCGCAGTCCGACGACGACCAGGATGACGGCGGGCACCACGCAGCAGACGCCCATGGCGAGCAGGATCACGCCGACCCCGGCGCTGATGATGTCGTACGTCTCCTTGAAGGTGATGAGCCCCGAGCCCACCAGCGCCCAGCCGAGCGTGCAGAGCGCTCCCCAGAGCCACAGCATCCCCAGCCGCCCCGGTGAGACATGGGCCTTCACCAACGCGCCGAGCACCACGGCCCGGTCGTCGAGCAGGGACTCCCGGTCGGCCCAGGAACGTATCTCCACGGGGGGCGGCGGTGGCGGCAGCTGGGCGCGAGGGGACATGGGACCAGACCCTATCGAGCGGGCCGCTCCGCCTCCGTCCCGCCCGGGGCGTCCGCGTCGGCCGGGGTTCGCGCACCCGTCCCGCCCGGGGCGTCCGTGCCCGTACCGGCCGGGGCGTCCGCGTCGGCCGGGGTTCGCGCCCCCGTGCCGGCCGGGTGCGCGGCGCGTTCCAGGAGCATGGCCCGTTCCCGTTCGTTGCGGGCCAGTCCGGCCGCCCGCGCGAACTCCGCCCGCGCCTCGTCCGTGCGCCCGGTCCTGGCCAGCAGGTCGCCGCGCACGCTGGGCAGCAGGTGGTAGCCCTTGAGCGCCGGGTCGTCGGCCAGTGCGTCGACCAGGGCGAGGCCGGCCTCCGGGCCGCGGGCCATCGAGACGGCCACGGCCCGGTTCAGCTCGACGACCGGGGAGGGCCCGATCGCGGCGAGGCGGTCGTAGAGGGCCGCGATGGTGGTCCAGTCCGTGTCCCGGTACGCCGGTGCGCGGGCGTGGCAGGCGGCGATCGCGGCCTGCACCGTGTACGGGCCGGGCCCGGCACCCTCGCCGGTCGCGGCCACGGCCCGTTCCAGGGCCGCCACGCCGCGCCGGATCAGCAGGCGGTCCCAGCGGGCCCGGTTCTGGTCGGCGAGGAGCACCGGCGAACCGTCCGGCCCGGTCCTGGCCGCGGTGCGCGACGCCTGGAGCTCCAGCAGCGCGGCCAGTCCGTGGACCTCGGGCTCGTGCGCCATCAGGCCCGCGAGCACCCGGGCCAGCCGCAGCGCGTCCTCGCACAGCCCGGGGCGCAGCCAGTCGTCGCCCGCGGTGGCCGCGTAACCCTCGTTGAAGATCAGGTAGATGACCTCCAGCACGGAGCCGAGGCGGGCGGCCCGCTCGGGTCCCTCCGGCACCTCGAAGGGGACGCCCGCCCGGCCCAGGGTCCGTTTGGCCCGGACGACGCGCTGGGCGACGGTCGGTTCGGGGACCAGGAAGGCACGGGCGATCTCCTCGGTGGTGAGGCCGCCGAGCAGCCGCAGGGTGAGGGCGATCCGGGCCTCGGTGGAGAGCACCGGGTGGCAGGCGGTGAAGATCAGCCGGAGCAGGTCGTCGTCGATGCCGTCCGGATCCGGGGGCTCGGGCGGCGGGACGTCCTCCAGGACCCGCCCCACCTCGGCGAGCTTGCGCGCGTACGTCTCCCTGCGGCGCACGAGGTCGATCGCACGGTGCCGCGCGGTGGCCATGAGCCAGGCTCCCGGCCGGTCCGGGACGCCCGACTCCGGCCACTGCTCCAGCGCGGCCACCAGGGCGTCCTGCGCGAGTTCCTCCGCCACGCCGACGTCCCGCACGATGCGGGCGACCCCCGCGATGATCCGCGCGGACTCGATCCTGAAGACCGTCTCGACCGCCGCCCGCGTGCTCGTTCCCGTCACGGTCACCCATCAGAGCAGCCGTGCCGGGGAGCGGCAAGCCGCGACGGACGGCACCGGACGGAGGTCGTCCGGAGACCGCCCGAAGGGCCCTCCGGCGGGCTCAGACCTGCGGGGTGGCCTCGTCGATCCGGCGCACCTCGGAGGTGACGGTCCAGTTCTCCGGGTGGGCCCGCAGGAACCGCTCGGTCCACTCCAGGGCCTCGGCCTTGTCCTTGGTCTGGAGGATGGCGTAGCCGCCGACGACCTCCTTGGTCTCGGTGAAGGGCCCGTCGGTGCAGCTGATCCTCCCGCCGGACCAGGTGACGCGGGTGCCCTCGGAGGTCGGGGCGAGGCCGGCCGTCTCCAGCATCACGCCGGCCCCGGTGATCTCCTCGAACAGGGCGCCCATGCGCTTCTCGAAATCGGGGTCCGGCGCCTCGGCGGGGAGGTTCTGCTCGTCGATGCGGATCAGGGTCATGAAGCGGGGCATGGTGACTCCTCGGTCGGAGGGCGGGGGCTTTCCCCGCCTCTCACCCTTGCGTCGAACGGGAGCCGGCCGGATCGACAGCTCCCGGAAAATTCTTCCGGGAATTTTCGGGGCGGGCCACCGGGGCGGTCGCGGGGCCCTGATCCGCCCCGGTCGCGGGGCCCGGGTCCGGGGCGGTCTCCGGGTCGGCGGCCTTCGCGGCGGTCTCCTGGCCGACGGCATCCGCGACGGCCTCCGGGGCCGGGTCGGCGGTCTCCACGGCCGGCCGCCCGCGCCCCGGGAGCAGTACCAGGGCCACCAGCGCGGCGAGCACGAGCAGTCCGGCGCAGACCCAGAAGGCGGCCGAGTAGCCCGCCGCCAGATCGGCGGGCCGTCCGCCGTCGCCGGTGACCCGGGCGGCGACGGTGACCAGGACCGCGAGCCCCAGCGAACCCCCGACCTGGCGGGCGCTGTTGAGCAGCCCGGAGGCCATCCCGGCCTCCTCCGGCGCGACGTCGGTGGTGGCCGCGGTGCCGAGCGGCACGAAGCACATCCCGACGCCGACGCTGCACACCAGGGACGGGCCGAGGATCGAGTACAGGAAACCGCCGTCCGCCCGCGCCGTCACCGCGAACCCGGCGAGGCCGAGCGCGGCCAGGAGGCCGCCGAGCGCCAGCAGCCGCCCGGTGCCGAGCACCGCGACCGCCCGGGTGGCGACGAGGGAGCCCGCGACGACGCCCGCCGAGAAGGGCAGGAAGGCCACTCCGGCGGCGGTCGGCCCGTAGTCGAGCACCTGCTGCATGTAGAGCGAGGCGAAGTAGAACGCGGCGAACTGCCCCGAGCTGAGCAGCAGGCAGAAGAGGTTCGCGGCCAGGACCGGCCGCCCCTTCAGCAGGCCGGGGCGCAGCAGCGGGGTGCGGGTCCGCAGTTCGACGGCGGCGAAGGCGGCCAGCAGGAGCACGGCGGCACCGAGCGTGCCCAGCGTCCCGGCCGACCCCCAGGACACGGTCGAGGTGCGTACGAGCCCGAGCACCAGCAGCGTCGTGCCCGCGGTGGCCAGCAGCGCCCCCGCCACATCGAGCCGGGCGCCGGTCCGGGGCCGGTCGCGCTCCAGCCCGGCGCGCGCCGAGCCCACCAGCACGAACGCCACGATCGGTACGTTCACCAGCATCACCGCGCGCCAGCCCGCCACGTCGGTGAGCACCCCGCCCGCGAGCACGCCGACCGCCCCGCCCGCCGCGCCCGCCATGCCCCACAGCCCCAGGGCGCGCGAACGGGCGGGCCCGGCCGGGAAGGCGATGGCGATCAGGGCGAAGGCGACCGGGGCGAGCGCCGCCGCACCGACGCCCTGCACCGCCCGCGCGGCCACCAGCCCGGCCGGCGACCAGGCCACTCCCCCGGCCAGGCTCGCCGCACCGAACAGCGCCAGGCCCGCCGTCAGCACCCGGCGGCTGCCGAGCAGGTCGGCGAGGCGTCCGCCGAGCATCAGCAGCCCGCCGAACGCCAGGGCGTAGGCGTTCACCACCCACAGCAGGCCCTGGGGCGTGAAGCCGAGGTCCTGGCGCATGTCCGGCAGCGCCACGTTCACCACGGACATGTCCAACGCCACCAGGAACTGCACGGTGAGCGCCGCCACCAACAGCCAACGCGTGTGCCGTGACTGGTCGTTCACGACTTCCCCTTCCCTCGCGGTCATCCGGTCGAGCCATTACTATACGCGTATAGAAATTGATCGCGAGCGGGCGCCGAGGGGGAACGGGGGACAATGCCCGGGTGCCAGGGACAGAGAAGGAACCGGGATCGGCGGAAAACCCGGAGGAGCCGGTAACGGCGGAGGAACCGGGAACACCGGAAGCGGCGGGAACGGCGAAGGGGCCGAAGGATCCCGGAGCCGCGAAGGAACCGGGAACGGCGAAGGAACCGGGGACGGCGGAGGAACCGGGGAAGCCGGGGCCGGCGAAGAAGCGGGCGGCGGCCAGGCGCCCGGCGGGGCGGCCGCGCAGGCTCGACCCGGACGCGATGGTCGCCATCACGCGCCGCATCATCGAGGAAGAGGGCGTGAACGCCCTGAGCATGCGGCGGGTGGCGAAGGAGCTCGGCTCCACCCCGATGGCGCTCTACCACTACGTGCGGGACAAGGACGAGCTGCTGATGCTCACCCTGTCGGGCACCGCGGCCGCCTTCCCCCGCCCCGAGCTGCCCGAGGACCCGCGCGAGCGGCTGGTCGCGGTGGCGGCGCACATGCACGGCATCCTGGCGCGGCTGCCGTGGGTGCTGGACGTCCTGGCCCTGGGCGGGCTGACCGACAGGAACGCGCTGTGGATGGTCGAGGAGATCGTCGACTCGGCGATCGCCTGCGGCCTCTCCCCCGCCCGCGCGGTGCGCGCGTACGGGACGATCTGGAACTACGTCTACGGCGACCTGACCTTCCGCCGGGCGGCCGACCGGCGCGCGGAGAACCCGCCGAGCAGGCGCTACTTCCCCGAGATGGTCACCGAGGAGGACGCGGCCGAGCTGCCCCGGCTCGTCGAGATCAGGGACCGGTGGCGCGAGTACGTCGCCGACTACGAGGTGGCGGAGGAGCTCGACGCGATCGTCGAGGGGCTGCTCGCCCGGGGCACCGGACCCGGCCGGAACGCCCCGTCCGCCTGAGCGGCCCCGGGGCTCGAAAACCCCGCCCGGCCGGGGCGGCTCAGCCGGCGGACTCGACGGCCTCCAGGGACTCGAACCGCCAGCGGTGCACCGGGCGGGTGATCAACTCCGCGTCCGGCTCCGGGAGTTCGGGCAGCTCGTCGCCGTACTCGCCCGCCCACCAGGTGATGACCAGGACCCGGTCCTGCGGGGCGCGCAGCAGTTCGCGGCGGAGCGGCTCGCGGGCCAGCTCGCCCGCGCGGGCCCGCGCCCACTCCAGCAGTTCGGGGCCCCGGCCGGCGGTGGCGCGGGCCTCCCACATCAGGGCGACGGTCGTACGGTTCACGAGTAGAGGTTGTCCTTGCTGATCTCGTGCACGTGGTCGTGGTCATGGGTGTGCGCGTGGGCGCCCGGCACATGGGCGTCGGTGACCGGCAGCGAGGAGTCCGCGGACAGCTCCAGGTCCGAGGCCGGCCGGTTCCGGGCCACCATCTCCGCGCCCAGCGCCGCGACCATCGCACCGTTGTCCGTGCACAGCCCCGGCCGCGGCACCCGCAGCCGGATGCCGGCCCGCTCGCACCGTTCCTCGGCCAGCGCCCGCAGCCGCGAGTTGGCCGCGACGCCGCCGCCGATCATCAGGTGGTCGACACCCTCGTCCTTGCAGGCGCGCACGGCCTTCCGGGTGAGGACGTCCACCACGGCCTCCTGGAAGGACGCCGCCACGTCCCGTACCGGCACCTCCTCGCCCGCCGCGCGCTTGGCCTCGATCCAGCGGGCCACGGAGGTCTTCAGGCCCGAGAAGGAGAAGTCGTAGGCGGGGTCGCGCGAACCGGTCAGCCCGCGCGGGAACGCGATCGCCGCCGGGTCGCCCTCCTTCGCCAGCCGGTCGATGACCGGGCCGCCGGGGAAGCCCAGGTTCAGCACCCGGGCGATCTTGTCGAACGCCTCGCCCGCCGCGTCGTCGATGGTCGCGCCCAGCGGCCGCACGTCCGCGGTGATGTCCGGCGCGAGCAGCAGCGAGGAGTGGCCGCCGCTGACCAGCAGCGCCATCGTCGGCTCGGGCAGCGGACCGTGCTCCAGCTGGTCCACGCAGATGTGCGAGGCGAGGTGGTTCACCCCGTAGAGCGGCTTGTTCAGCGCGTACGCGTACGCCTTCGCCGC
The DNA here is from genome assembly GCF_040612315.1 of Streptomyces sp. NPDC006435. Taxonomy (NCBI): domain Bacteria; kingdom Bacillati; phylum Actinomycetota; class Actinomycetes; order Kitasatosporales; family Streptomycetaceae; genus Streptomyces; species Streptomyces sp. NPDC006435. Next base: position 103,702 of record NZ_JBEXPY010000022.1, on the reverse strand, counting down.
CGACACGCCGACGAGCAGCGCGCCCGCGAGTCCGGGGCCCGCGGTGACGGAGATGCCGTCGAGGTCGCGGGCGCTCACCCCGGCCTCCTTCAGGGCGCGCTCGATGGTCGGGACCATCGCCTCCAGGTGCGCGCGGGAGGCGATCTCCGGGACGACGCCGCCGAAGCGGGCATGCGTGTCCACGCTGGACGCGACGGCGTCGGCCAGCAGTGTCGTGCCCCGGACGATGCCGACGCCGGTCTCGTCGCAGGAGGTCTCGATGCCGAGTACGAGCGGTTCGTCAGCCATCAGTCAGTCTCTGTTCCCTGTGCGTGCTCTTGCACGTGCTCTTGTACGTGGTGGCGCATGACGAGCGCGTCGACGTTGCCCGGCTGGTAGTAGCCGCGGCGGAAGCCGATCGGTTCGAAGCCGAAGCGTTCGTACAGCTTCTGCGCCCGGGTGTTGTCGACGCGGACCTCCAGGAGCACCTCGACGCACTCGAAGGCGGTGGCGTGCCTCAGCAGGTCGGTGAGGAGTTCCGCGCCGAGGCCGCCGCCCCAGTGATCGCGGGTGACCCCGATCGTCTGCACGTCGGCGAGGTCGCCGGCCGCGGCGAGTCCCGCGTACCCGACGATCCGGCCGGTGGCGCGGTCCTCGGCGACGACGTAGCGGCGGGTGGCCCGCGGGCCCCGGGAGTGCGCCAGCTCCGACCAGAACATCCCGGCCGACCAGGCGTCGTCCGGGAACAGCTCCTGTTCGAGCTCCAGCACCGGGTCGATGTCCCACCAGCGCATCTCGCGCAGCACGGCGGCGGTCGTGGTCGTCACTGCGGGGTGACCACCTTGTAGTTCTTCGGGACCTGGGCGTCGGGCCTGCGCAGGTAGAGCGGGCTCGGCGGCAGCAGTTCGGCACCCTCGGCGAGGCGCTCGGCGGCGAGCGCGGCAAGTGCTCCGGCGCTGACGTGCTCCGGTCCCCGGGCGTCCGGGAACGCCTCCGGGTAGAGCACCGCGCCCGCGCCGACGACGGGGAGCCCCGCCAGTTGCTCGGCGATGTCGGCCGGCCGGTCCACGGCGGGCCCGGCGACCCGGGTGCGGGAGTCCTCGTACCGCGCCCAGTAGACCTCCTTGCGGCGGGCGTCCGTCGCGACGGCGAACGGGCCCTCCAGTCCGGCCCGGCCCGCGGCGTACGCGAGGCCGTCCAGGGTGCACAGCCCGTGCACGGGGACGGAGAGGGCGGAGCCGAAGGTCGCGGCCGTGACCAGGCCGACCCGCAGCCCGGTGTAGGGGCCGGGGCCGACGCCCACGACCACGTCCGTCACGGCGTCGAGTTTCAGGCCGGCCTCGGCCAGGACCCGGTCGACGGCGGGCAGCAGCAGCTCCCCGTGCCTTCGGGCGTCGACCTGACCGGACTCGGCGACGACGGAGGTCCCGTCGTGCAGGGCGACGGTGACGGCGGGGGTTGCGGTATCCACGGCGAGCAAGAGCACGCAAACAGCCTACGGCTCCGCCGACCGGTGCACGGCGCCCCGTACGGTGTCCCGGTCCCACCCGCCCCGGCTGCTACCGTCACCGTGCACACACGCGGGTACGACGTAAACGCTAAACGCTTGTACGACATACGGAAGCGAAAGGGGCGCGCACGGTGTCCAGAGGCAGCTCGGGAATCGTGGCCGGGCTCACCGCGGCCGCGCTCGTCGCGGTCGGCGTCCTGGCCTACCAGGCCTCGGCGAACGCCCCCGACAACCTCGCGGCCCCCCGGCCGAAGGCGTCCGCCTCAGCCTCCGCCACCGAGCACGCCGAGCCGAAGGAGAAGAAGTCGCGGCCGACCGCGCTCCCCGCGGGCTCCGGCACCGGGCAGCGGGTCGTGTACGCGCTGGCCGACCGGCGGGTGTGGCTCGTGGACGCGGCCGGGAAGGCGACCCGGACCTTCGAGGTCATGCCCAGCTCGCTGAACCCGCTGCCCGGCACCTACCGGGTGAGCACGCGCTCGGGCGCCCCGACCAAGGGCTCGGACGGCGTGATGATCGAGCACGTGGTGCGGTTCGCGGTGGTGGGCGACGCCGTCGTGGGGTTCAGCGCGGCGGTGGACGGCTCGATGGAGAGCCCGGACCCGACGCTGAAGACGGGCGGCGTGCGGATGTCCCGGGACGACGGCGACGCCATGTGGAAGTTCGCGATGGTGGGCACGAAGGTGGTCGTCGTCCGCTAGGACACGCGTTCCGCCCCGCGGAATCCGGTCCGGCCCCGGGAGGCAGCCCCCCGGGGCCGTTTCGTCGGTTCTTCGTCGGGTCCTCGCCGGACTCTCGGGATCTTCGTCGGATCGGAGTACCGGTCAGCTCGCCCGGCGTTCGGGGACGGCCTCGGTCCGGGGCACTGCGGTGACGGGAGTGACGGGGGTGACGGCCGCCGGGGTGGGCGGCGTGGAGACCGCCGTGGCCGCGGCGCAGGCCGCCAGCAGGTCTCTCATCGATGTCGGCGGCGGCGGCACTTCACGGTCGGCGAACGTCGTCATGGATGCCTCCTGGGGCTCCGGCGGAAGGCGTGGTTAGGCAGACCTAACCCGCTCTCGCCATCCATGTGACCACGCCCGGACCGCCCCGCGCAACAATTTGCCGACAGACTGTCGGAAAGGATGACGTGCCGCGGCCGGGTTCCCGCCCCGGGGCCGCCCGGTGTCCGGGGCCACCGGGCGTCCGGGACCACCGGGGCGTGTTCCGGAAGTCCCGTCCGGAAAGTCCCGTCCGCATGTCCCGGCAGGAAGTCCTGGCAGGAAGTCCCGTCGGGCCGGGAACGTCCTAGAACTCGCGCAGTCCCGCCCAGCGCGCGCCGATGCCGACCAGTGTCACCTCGCGCCGCTCGTCGTCCGTGTCGCCGACCGCTCGGTCGATCACCACGTGGAGCCGGTCGTCCGACAGCTCCTCGACCTTGCCGTCGCCCCACTCCACGACCACCACCGACTCCGGCAGCGACACGTCGAGGTCCAGGTCCTCCATCTCGTCGAGCCCGCCGCCCAGGCGGTACGCGTCGACGTGGACCAGCGCCGGGCCGCCGGTCAGCGACGGGTGGACGCGGGCGATCACGAAGGTGGGGGAGGTGACCGCGCCGCGCACGCCGAGGCCCTCGCCGAGCCCCCGGGTCAGCGTCGTCTTCCCGGCGCCGAGCTCACCGGTGAGCATCACGAGGTCGCCGGGGCGCAGGATCCCGGCGATCCGGCGCCCCAGGGCCTGCATCTGTTCGGGGGACTCGACGGGGAGGCTCATGGTGACGCCGTCCGGCACGGCGTTCTTGACGACCTCGGCCGCCGGACTGTTGTGCGGTGCTTCCATGCCCGCCAACGTTAGAGGATCCGGCGGTGTCGACGCGGCGGGCGGAACGCGCCGCCGGGTCACCGGCCCCGCTGCTCCGCCGTCGGCACCGCGCCGACCCGGGCCAGCAGGTCCGCCAGCCGGTCGGTGACCGTCTCGGGGTGCTCCAGCATCACCAGGTGGCCGGCGTCCGGCACGATCACGAGCTCCGCGTCCGGGAGCTGGTCCGCGATGGCCTCGCTGTGCGAGGCGGGCGTCACCAGGTCCTTGTCGCCCGCCAGGATCAGCACCGGGACGTCCCGGAAGGCGGGCAGCGCGGCGCTCTTGTCGTGCTCCGTGAAGGCCGGGTAGAACTCGGCGACCACGTCGATCGGGGTGGACTCGATGAGCCGCTCGGCGAACCGCGCGACCGACGGGTCGACGTCCCGCGAACCGAACGAGTACCGCTTGATCAGCCCCGCGAAGAGGTCGGCGGTCGCCCGCCTGCCCCGCTCCACCAGTTCGGCCTGGGAGCCGAGCGCCCTGAGCACCCCGGGCAGCACCCGCCGCACCGCGTTCACGCCCGCGACCGGCAGCCCGAAGCTGACCTCGCCCAGCTTCCCGCTCGACGTGCCGACGAACGCGACGGCGGCGACCCGGTCCCGGATGAGTTCGGGGTACTGGTCGGCCAGCGCCATCATCGTCATGCCCCCCATCGAGTGCCCGACGAGCACCAGCCGCCCCTCCGGGGCCGCCGCCTCGATCACGGCCATCAGGTCGCGGCCGAGCCGGTCGATGCCGACCGGCACCCCCTGCGCCTGGGACCGGCCCCGCTCGGAGCGGCCGTGGCTGCGCTGGTCCCAGTGGACGGTGCGGACCAGGCCGCGCAGCGCCGCCCGCTGGAAGTGCCAGGAGTCCTGGCCGAGGCAGTAGCCGTGGCTGAAGATCACGGTGACGGGCGCGGGGGCCTTGCGGCCGAAGAGCCTGCGGCGGCGCGTCCCGGTGCCCGTGGCGTCGCCGTCGGCCGGGGCCTCCGCCGCGCCGCCGTCCGGTTCGACCTCGTCGACCTCGTAGTACAGCTCGGTGCCGTCGTCGGCCGTGGCCCGGCCCGGCATCCCTCGCACCGAGCCGTACGGGCCCGTGGCGTCCAGCGTCAGCCTGGCCCTGCGGCGCATGCCCCGGCCGACGGTGAGCCGTTCGACCGCGACACCGGCCGCCGCGCCCGCCGCGAGCACGCCTATGGCCGCTCCGGCGATGCCCGCCCGGCGCCAGCCGACCGCCGTGGCGGCCGTCGTCACCGCGTCCCCCGCACCGATCTCGCTCACCGTGCCGCGCTCCTCGTCGGTCGTATCCGTCAGGTCGGGACCGGCCCGTTCCGGCCGTGACTCGGATCGTGCCCGGTCAATCGTGCCCGGTCAGGTGTGCACGTTCGGTCAGGACTCGGCGGGGGTCGCGTTCAGGTGCACGCGCGGCACGCGGGTACCGATCCGGGTCACGATCTCGTACGCGATGGTGTCGGCGGCCCGCGCCCAGTCCTCGGCGGTGGGCTCGCCCCGGTCCCCCGGGCCGAAGAGCACCGCCTCGCTGCCCACCCCGACCTCGTCCCCGCCCAGGTCGACGACGAACTGGTCCATGGCGACCCGGCCCGCGATCCGCCGGGTGACGCCGCCGACGAGGACCGGGGCGCGGCCGGAGGCGTGGCGCGGGATGCCGTCCGCGTAGCCGACCGGCACCAGGCCCAGGGTGGTCTCGGCGGCGGTGGTGTAGTGGTGGCCGTAGCTGATCCCGTGACCGGCCGGCACCCGCTTGACCAGGGCGATCGAGGCGGCGAGCGTCATGACGGGGCGCAGCCCGAAGTCGGCCGGGGTGCCCAGCTCGGGGCTGGGCGAGATGCCGTACATCGCGATCCCGGTCCGCACCAGGTCGAAGTGCGCCTCGGGGAGCGTCAGCGTCGCCGGGGAGTTGGCCATGTGGCGCACCTCGGGGTCGACGCCCTCCTTCTCCGCGTACGCCACCATGTCCCGGAACGCGGTCAGCTGGGCGGCGATGGAGGGGTGGCCGGGCTCGTCGGCGCAGGCGAAGTGGGACCACAGGCCGGTGATCCGGATGGTGCCCGCGGCCTCGGCGGCGCGGGCGGCGGCGACCAGTTCCGGCCAGTCGGCGGGCTGGCAGCCGTTGCGTCCGAGGCCGGTGTCGGCCTTGAGCTGGACCCGGGCCGGCGCGCCCGCCTCCGCCACCGCGGCGACGACCTCGCGCAGGGCCCACATCCCGCTCACCGACACGTCGATGTCGGCCTCGATCGCCTCGCGCCAGGGACCGCCCGGGGTCCACAGCCAGCACATCACCCGGCCGCCGAGCCCGGCGGCCCGCAGGGCGAGCGCCTCCTGCGGCGTGGCGGTGCCCAGCCAGGTCGCCCCGGCCTCCAGCGCGGCGCGGGCGCAGGGCACCGCCCCGTGCCCGTAGGCGTCGGACTTGACGACGGCCATGAGTTGCGCGCCCGCCGCCCGTGCGCGCAGTTCGCGCACGTTGGCACGCAATGCGGCGAGGTCGATCTCGGCACGGGCTCTCAAGGACGCTGTCTCGTTCATCGCGCCCAGTCTCTCAGAGGCGTACGGCGGGGTACCGGGGCGGCGGTCCGGGTGCCCCCGCGTGCCGGTGCCCGCGAGCGGCGGGCGCCGGGGGCGCGAGGACGCCTCAGTGGTGGTGCAGTTCGTGCTCCAGGTGGTCGACGATGACCGGGACATGACTGTGCGGTACGTCCTTGACCGCTGTGACCAGGGTCACCGGGCCGCCTTCCCGGACCAGTTCGACCAGCTCCCGGACGGCCGCCGTGTGGACGGGGTCGGCCAGTTCGGCGCGGTAGCGGTCGACGAACTCGTCGTAGCGGGTGGCGGTGCGGTCCTCGTGGTACCAGTCGCGGAGCTCATCGGACGGGGTGATGTCCTTGAGCCACTTGTCGATCGCCGCCCTCTCCTTGGACTCGCCGCGCGGCCAGAGCCGGTCGACCAGGACGCGGGTGCCGTCCCCGTCCTCCTTCGGCTCGTACACCCGGCGTACGCGCACCTCGTCGCTGCTGCCCACGGTCGGTCCTCCTGTCGGCGTCTGTTCGGCGTCCGTCGGCGTCCTCCGGTCCGGTCGGCGTCCGCCTGCGCCCAGGATCGCTCAGGCCCGTACGTCCCGCCACGCCGCCGGGAGCGCCTCCGCGACGTCCTGCGCGGAGACGGGGGCGCCGTCGGCGGCGAGCCGGGCGGCCAGGCCGTGCAGATGGGCGCCGACCGACGCGGCGTCGCGCGGGGCCAGGCCCGCGGCCAGCAGGGAGCCGATCAGGCCGGAGAGGACGTCGCCGCTGCCGGCCGTGGCCAGCCAGGCGGTACCGGTCGGATTGACCCGTACCGGGGCGTCCCCGGCGCCGTCGGCGACCAGCGTCGTGGAGCCCTTGAGCAGGACCGTGGCGCGGTGGCGGGCGGCCAGTTCGCGCACCGCGGCGAGCCGTCCCGCCTCGACCTCCTCGCGCGCCACGCCCAGCAGTGCGGCGGCCTCCCCGGCGTGCGGGGTGAGGACGGTCGGCGCGGTGCGGGCGCGCACGGCGGCGGCGTCGAGCAGCCGCAGCCCGTCCGCGTCGACGAGCACCGGCACCTCGGTGGCCAGTACGTCGTCCACCGCCCCGGCGGCCTCCGCGCCGTCGCCGAGGCCGGGCCCCACGACCCACGCCTGGACCCGGCCCGCCTTCGACGGCGGCCCCGTGTGCACCAGCGTCTCCGGATGGCGCGCGATCACCGCGTCGGCGCCCGGACCGACGTACCGCACGGCACCCGCGCCGCCGCGCAGCGCCCCGGAGACGGCCAGCACCGCCGCCCCGGGGTAGCGGGCCGAACCGGCGACGACGCCGACGACCCCGCGCCGGTACTTGTCGCTCCCGCCGCCGGGCACCGGCAGCAGCGCGGCGACGTCCGCGTACTGGAGCGCCTCCAGGTCGGGCACCGCGGGCAGCTCCGGCCCGAGCCCGATGTCCACCAGGCGCAGCGCGCCCGCGAGTTCGGCGGCGGGGTCGACGAGCAGGCCCGGCTTGTACGTGCCGAAGGTGACGGTGGCGTCGGCGCGCACCGCGTCCCCGAGCACCTCGCCGGTGTCGGCCTCGACCCCGCTGGGCAGGTCCACGGCGAGCAGGGGCGCGCCGGTCGCCGCGAAGGCCCGCACGAGCGCGGCGGCCCCCGGGCGCAGCCCACCGCGTCCGCCGATGCCGGTGACACCGTCCACGACGAGGTCGACGTGTCCGCCCCAGGCGTCCGCCACCGCGGCCTCCGTCTCGGCGAGGACGCCTTCCGCCGCGCCCGCCGCTCCGTCCGCCGGTCCGTCCGCCACCCGGCCGCCGGCCGCGAGCAGCGCGGCGAGTCCGCCCGCGTGGGCGCGGCCCGGCGCGGTGAGCACGGCGCGCACGCCAGCGCCCCGGCGGGCCAGCCGGGCGCCCGCGTACAGCGCGTCGCCCCCGTTGTCGCCGCTGCCCACCAGGAGGACGATCCGGGCCCCGTACACCCGGCCGCGCCCGCGCAGCACGTCGGCGCAGGCCGCCGCGAGTCCGGCGGCGGCACGTTGCATCAGGGCGCCCTCGGGGAGGCGGGCCATCAGGGCCCGCTCGGCGGCCCGTACGGTCTCGACGCTGTACGCGGTACGCATGTGCTCAACCCTCCGCGATCACCACGGCCGACGCCACCCCCGCGTCGTGGCTGAGCGAGACGTGCCAGTGCCGCACGCCCAGCTCGGCCGCGCGGGCGGCGACCGTGCCGCTCACCCGCAGCCGGGGCTGCCCGCTGTCCTCGACGTACACCTCGGCATCCGTCCAGAGCAGCCCGCCCGGCGCGCCGAGCGCCTTCGCCAGGGCCTCCTTCGCGGCGAACCGGGCGGCGAGCGAGGCGATGCCCCGCCGGTCACCACTGGGCAGCAGCAACTCGCTCTCGACGAAGAGCCGTTCGGCCATCTGCGGCGTGCGCCGCAGCGCCGCGTCGAACCGTTCGATCTCGGCCACGTCGATCCCGACCCCGATGATCACGGGCGTCCCCTCATCCCTCGCTACTCCACGGTCACGGACTTCGCCAGATTGCGCGGCTGGTCCACGTCGTTGCCGCGGGCCCGGGCCAGTTCGCAGGCGAAGACCTGCAGCGGCACGGTGGACACCAGCGGCTGGAGCAGCGTAGGCGCAACGGGAATCCGGATCAGGTGGTCGGCGTACGGGACGACCGCCTCGTCGCCCTCCTCGGCGATGACGACGGTGCGGGCGCCGCGGGCCCGGATCTCCTGGATGTTCGACACGATCTTGTCGTGCAGCACCGACCGGCCGTGCGGCGGGGGCACCACCACGACGACCGGCAGCCCGTCCTCGACGAGCGCGATCGGCCCGTGCTTGAGCTCGCCCGCGGCGAAGCCCTCGGCGTGCATGTACGCCAGTTCCTTGAGCTTCAACGCGCCCTCCAGGGCCACGGGGTAGCCGACGTGGCGGCCCAGGAAGAGCACCGTGTCGTGGGCGGCGAGGGAGCGGGCCAGTTCGCGCACCGGCTCCATGGTCTCCAGGACCCGTTCGACCGCCCCGGAGATCTCGGAGAGCTGGCGGACGACGGTGCGGATCTCGTCGCCCCACTTCGTGCCGCGGACCTGTCCGAGGTACAGGGCGACGAGGTAGCAGGCGACCAACTGGGTGAGGAAGGCCTTGGTGGAGGCGACGGCGACCTCGGGTCCGGCGTGCGTGTAGAGCACGGCGTCGGACTCCCGGGGGATCGTGGAGCCGTTGGTGTTGCAGATGGCCAGGACCTTCGCGCCCTGTTCGCGGGCGTGCCGCACGGCCATCAGGGTGTCCATCGTCTCGCCGGACTGGGAGATCGCGACGACCAGGGTGCGGTGGTCGAGGATCGGGTCGCGGTAACGGAACTCGCTGGCCAGCTCGGTCTCGCAGGGGACGCGGGTCCAGTGCTCGATGGCGTACTTGGCGATCATCCCGGCGTGGAACGCCGTGCCGCAGGCGACGACCACGACCTTGTCGACCTCCCGCAGCTCGTGCGGCGGGATGCGCACCTCGTCGAGGCGGAGCGAGCCCTCGCCGTCGATCCTTCCGAGCAGCGTGTCGGCGACGGCCCCGGGCTGTTCGGCGATCTCCTTGAGCATGAAGGAGTCGTGGCCGCCCTTCTCGGCGGCGGAGACGTCCCAGTCCACGTGGTACTTGCGGACCTCGGCGGGGCGCCCGTCGAAGTCGGTGACGGTGACGCCCTCCCGGCGCAGCTCCACCACCTGGTCCTGGCCCAGTTCGATCGCGGAACGGGTGTGCGCGATGAACGCGGCCACGTCGGAGGCCAGGAACGCCTCGTCCTCCCCCACCCCCACCACGAGCGGCGAGTTGCGCCGGGCCCCGACGACCACCTCGGGCGCGTCGGCGTGCACGGCCACGAGGGTGAACGCGCCCTCCAGTCGGCGGCAGACCTGTCGCATCGCCTCCGCCGGGTCCGCGCAGGAGGAGAACGCCTCGGCCAGCAGGTGGGCGACGACCTCGGTGTCGGTCTCGGAGACCAGGTCGTGGCCGCGGCCGGCGAGTTCGGCGCGCAGGGCGGCGAAGTTCTCGATGATCCCGTTGTGCACGACGGCGACGCGTCCCGCGTTGTCCAGGTGCGGGTGGGCGTTGGCGTCGGTGGGCGCGCCGTGGGTGGCCCAGCGGGTGTGCCCGATGCCCGTGCTCCCGGCCGGGAGCGGTGCCTCGACCAGTGCCTTCTCCAGATTGACGAGCTTTCCGGCCCGCTTCGTCGCGGCCAGGCCGCCGTCCGCGAGGACGGCGATGCCCGCCGAGTCGTAGCCCCGGTATTCGAGGCGCTTGAGACCCGCCACGACGACGTCCTGCGCCGACTGCCCACCGACGTAACCGACGATTCCGCACATACCGTTCCCTTCATGCCCATTCGCGGCCGAACCCCCTCTTCTTCGCATCGTCGCAGAAGGCGCACGGGGCGGCAGGGAGGACGGCGGCGCGGTGGGCGGGACGTCCGGTGCGGCGGGGCGGGGCGTCCGGCCCGGGAGGGCCGGCAGGAACGGGCCCGGGACGGTGGGACCGGGGACGGGGCGGTGGGACCGGGGACGGGACGGCGGGACCGGGGACGGGACGGCGGGACCGGGGACGGGACGGCGGGACCGGGTCCGCCATCAGGACAGCAGCAGCGGCATGTCCCAGTCCGAGGGCGTGCCCCCGACGGAGTACGAGTCCAGGGCCAGGGCCACGCCCGCCGCCCCGTCGAGGTACCCGGAGACGTCCGTCCCGAACGGCACCTTCGTCATGGTGAAGCGGTGTCCGAAGGGCAGTTCCGGGTCGAAGTCCGCGACCAGCCGGGCCGCGATCCGGTCGCGCAGCACCTCGATCCGCTCGTCGCCGATGTGCTCGTTCAGCCGGCCGAGCTGGTGCAGGGCGCCCGCCCAGCCGTGGCACAGGGCGTGGTCGTTGATGCCCCACCGTTCCATGGGCAGGGCCAGCAGCCGTTCCGCGGACGCCTTCGCCGTGCCGGTCCAGTCCGTGCGGTCCAGCGCCAGGCCCGCCAGCTGGAGCCCGCGGGAGACGCCGGGGGCTCCGTAGCACCAGGAGGGCCATCCGGCGGGCTCGGCGAAGGCGTCGGGCCCGGCCAGCCACTCGGTCAGGCTCAGGTGCGGGGGCCAGAACACCCCGTGCCCGTCGCGCACCGCCCACCGCATGAGCAGCCCGGCGGCCGACTCGACGGCCTCCCGCTGGCCCGGCACCCGGACCCCCTGCATCCAGGCCGTCGACAGCAGGGCCAGCGGTCCCGCGACACCGTGCGACAGTCCGAGGTTGAGGTGCCCGTCGGGCAGCCGGTGCTCCGCGCCGATCCGGGGCGCGTCCAGGGCCCACCACCGCGGCACCTTGTGGCCCCGGTGCTCCACCTCGCCCTGCGCGAGGCGGACCAGATAGGCCAGTACGGTCTCCAGCTCCTCGCCGCAGGTCCCGGCGCGGGCCAGCAGGTAGCGGCCCACGCCGGTCATTCCGCGCACCAGCTCGTAGTGGCCGATGGTGGGCAGCGGGGAGTCCTGCGGGACGGCGGGCAGCGCGGTGCGCACCAGTTCCCGCTGGTAGCCGTCCAGGCGCTGGAGCGCGGAGACGTAGCCGCCGGTGGCCCGGTGGGCGAGCAGTACGGCGAAGGCGAGGGCGCCGGGCCCCTTGAAGATGCCGCTCGGTGCGGTGTCCCCGGTGCCCGCGGCCCGGGTGGCGACCGCGAGGTAGCCGTGCGCGCGGGCGGTGCGGTCGGTGCCCGGACGGGCCGCGCCGCTGAAGGCGATGGCCAGGCCGGGACTGCCGCTGCCCAGGGTCATCTCGGCCCAGATGCCCTCGGCCTCGCCGTCGTCGGACGCCTCGGCCGGTATCCGGGTCGCGGCCATGGTGGCGGCGGGGTCGGCCAGCTTGTCGAGGATCAGCTCCGAGACCTGCCCGGCACGCTCGCGCGGACCGGTGGCGGACGGCACGGCGGCGGGTGGTTCGGTGGCGGACGACCCGGCCGCAGGCTGCGCGGTGACGGACGGTGCGGCAGGCGCCGGGGTCCGGAGCGGTTCCCGGTCCGGGCCGGGGCGGCCGGTGCCGTGCGGTGCGGTCATCGGGTGCTCCTCGCGGACGACCGGGCCTCGTGGGCCCGGCGGGCGACCTGGGTACGGGCGGCCCCGCGCAGGACCGCGTAGCCGCGGGCCTCCGCCGCGGCGTCGATGCCGAACAGCCGGTTGTGCCGCATGTGCAGCAGCGAGAGCACCGCCTCGTCGCGATCGGCCTCGTCGGCGGCGAGCACCAGCTTCCCGTAGGCCCGCGCCTCGGGGGCGTCGGCCCACAGTTCGGCGAGCGCCGGGACGCCGAGCCCGGCGGCGACGGTGCGGGCGGTGTCGCCGGGCACGTCGCCCGGGCGGACCAGCCGGTCGGCCAGGGCCCGGTGGCGTTGGTAGACCTCGTGGTCGGGGCCCTTGGTGAACATGTGGTCCGCCCAGGCGCACCAGTCCCAGTCGCCCAGCGAGTCCAGCAGCACCGCGTGCCCGGCGGCGGCCAGCACCTCGGGCGGCACGCCCGCCGCCCCGGCGCGCCGGGCCCGCAGCTGGAGCAGCGCGGACCGGCTGTCGGTCAGGAAGAGTTCCTCGACGGCCTCCTGCGCGGCGGGGCCGAGGTAGCGGTCGGTCTCCGGGCGGTACGTGTCCAGCGTCATCGTCCGCACCGCGCCCGCCCCGGTCAGCCGGCGCACGTGCCGGGCGACGGCGGGCAGCACCCGGTCCCGCAGCACGGCCGGGTCGCCGTGCAGCCGGATCCGCAGGTGCGGGTCGGGGTCGCGGTAGCGGATGAAGAACCAGCGGTCGAGATCCTCCTCCACCTCGGCCAGCAGTTCGGGGAGGCGGTCGGCGAGGAGGTCGTCGTGGGTGGCCTGTTCGGCGTACAGCTTGACGGTCAGCCAGTCCTCGCCCGGCAGGTGGACCGCGGTGGGCGCGAGCCTGATGCCGGACCTGGCGAGCGGCGCCGGGGCGTCCGGGGAACCGGCCGGCGGGGCGTGCGGGGCACGGACCAGCGGGACGACGATCTCGGTGCTGTGCCCGGAGTTCCAGCCGAGCCCGGCGCCGTCCGCGGTGAGGTCCTCGTACAGCTGGAACCGGGGTTCCTTCGCGGTCAGTTCGGCGCGCAGCAGCCCCTGGTCCCACGGTTCGCGCAGGTCGACCGGGAACATCTGGTCGTTGCGGGCGATCTGGACGCGGTCCGGCACCCGGCCCCGGCGGCGCCACTCGTTCAGGCCCCGCGCCCACACGGCCGCGTCCGGCGACCGGGCGGCGTCCCGCAGCCTGCGGTCCGCGAGCCAGCGGCGCGGCGCGGTCAGCACCCGTCCGTACCGGACGCCCGGCAGGTACGGGAGGATGTCGAGCCCCGCCCAGTCCCAGCCGGACCAGACCCGGGGCCGGGCCGCCGCGAGGTCGCAGAGGAAGCGGGCGACGGGCGGCGCCTGGGTGTCGAGGGCCAGCATGTGCGGGATCACGGGGACGACCTGACGGCCGGTCGGGCCGTGCAGCAGCCGCAGCCCGTTCTCGCCCGCCGCGACCAGGAGGGTGCGCCAGTCCAGGCAGTGCGGGTCGCCGCGGTCGTCGGCGACGCCGATGGGGATGCGGTACGGCAGCAGCGGCGGCACCTGCACGATGTTCAGCGAGCGCGGGTCGCTCGGCGCGACCTCGACCTGGGCGACGAGGACGTCCTCGTCGCCGGGGCCCGCCACCAGCCGGGCGAGGCCGTCGGTGAGCCCGGTGAGGGCGGCGAAGCGGCCGGCGGTCGCCCCGGCGGTCCAGGAGCCGATGTGCGGGCTGCCCAGGAGCAGGAAGTCGCCGCGGTCGAGGGCCTCCCGGCTGTCCGCGAGGATCTGGAAGCAGAGTTCGAGGGTGCGCGGCGGGCGGCTCACCGGGGTGTGCCCGGCGGCCTCGGCCAGGCGTGCCACGTCGGCGTCGGTGAGTTCGACGTCGCCGCCGTCGAGGATCGCCTGCTGGGTGAGTTCGGCGATCGCGGCGCGGCGGGGGCGGTCGGGGTCGTCGCCGGAGCCGGGACGGGGGCGGGGGGTGTCGGGCGCGTGGGCCCCGTACTCGGGCGGCAGGCCGAGGCCGCGGTGCGGGTCGACGAGGTCGGCGAGCGGGACGGCGCAGGCGGTCCCGTACCGCTCGATGAACCGGTCGCGGTACTCCCGCATGTGGTCGAGGGCGCCCCACTGCGGGGTCATCGCCCAGATCGCGGCGGCGTAGCGGCGCACCTCCTCCCCGACCGCCCCGGGCAGCACGATGCCGTCGGGCATCCGCAGGTCCACGTGGACGGGGGGCCGTCCACCGTCGTCGGCCGCCGCGCCGTCGCCCTCCACGGCCCGGACGGCGGCGAGCAGGGCGCGCCAGGAGTCCCGGCCCGCACCGGGCGGGTCCGCCTCGTGGGCGCCGGCGGCGGCACGGGCCGCCCGCAGTGCCTCGGCGGCACCCGGCACGGTCCCGTCCACGGCGGCCTCGATCCGGTCGAGGAGGGCGGCGTCGATGCGGTGCGGGGTGAGCGGGGTGAGCAGGAAGCCGTGCTGGACGAGCCCGGCGAGCAGACCGTCGACGCGGTCCGCGGCGACGGCGGGGAAGCGCCCGGCCAGCTCGTCCAGCAGGACGGCGTACGGTACGGGCCGCTCGGCGGCCTCGCGGACCGCGGCGACGAGGGCGTTGTCCCGGACCGAGACCTCGCGCCCGCCGGTGTGCAGGGTGAGCCGCCCGTCCCGCCGTACGCACAGGTCGTTCAGGACGACGTCGGTCCGGCGGCGGACCGCGGGGACGGCGAGCCAGTCGAGCACCCGGCGGTGCAGCCAGCCGCCGTCGAGACGGACCGCCACCTCGCCGGGACCGGTGGTCCGGGCATCGGCGGCGGGCCCGAACGAGGCCCTGCCGACGCCCGCGAACAGGCCGAAGGGGGTGGGGCGGCCGCCGGCCCGGCGCGCGTAGCGGGTGAGGGTCCGGGCGGCACTGAGGACGCGCTTCGGGCCGAGGGCGGCGACGCCCTCGTCGGTGGCCAGGCGCCGGAGACCGAGCGCGAGGCTTCCGCTGGCGACCTCGACGGCCTGGCGGAGCAGCGGATCGGCGGCCAGCAGCCGGAGTCCGGGCACCGGGTCGTCGGCGTCGACCCGGTGCTCGTCGCGGTCGCGCGGCATGCTCGCGATCCGTACGAGCACGGGCTCGCGGACCTCGAAGAGGTCCAGGTCCAGGTCTGATCGCACGTCGGTCGTCCCCCAGGGTGCGGTGGTGCGGGAAGGGCGGGGCGGGCTCGGCCCGCCCCGCCCGTTCCGCTCAGGGCCTCTCGCTCGGATCGTGCCGGACCCGGCCCGGGCGGGAGACCCCCGACCGGGTCGCACCGGCCACCGGGTCGTACCGGCCGGTACGCCCGGCCGTCGCGTCACACCGGCCGGACGTCCGGTCGTCGCGTCAGATGCAGCAGACGGGACAGCGGGTGCCGATCGCGTAGCTGCTCGGGGAGCTGTAGTTGCCGCCACCGATCTCCTGCGTCTGGTCGGGTGCCTCGGCGATGCGGAGGTCCAGGTCCAGGTCGGTGGCGTCGTTGGTGAGAATCATTTCGGTGCGCATGTGTCCCCCAAGGGTCATCGAAGCGAACAAATGATTGATCTACCAGAGCGTCCGTTCGACGCCCGCCTGCACACCTTTCACTGCGGCGCCATCGCGCGGGGAGCCTGTTTCCGGCCAACCGGGAAAGGGTCGCACCCACCCCCCTCCGGGCACCGGAAACATGCCCTGCCCCGGCCGGGCCGGAGCTTTCCCCACCTCCCGCGCGGTGGGCGCGCCGCCCCGGAGGCCACGGGCCGACCGCGCGTCCTCCCATCGGTATCCGGCCGCCCCAACGGCATCTCGCGCATCCGGCAAGTTCTCGCTCTTGCCCCTGCCCCACTCCTGCACCCGATCCCGACGGGGTCCTGTGAAGGTCACCGACGGATTCGGGAATTCCGCTGCGGGGCGATGCCGTCAGCCCGTACGAGGACGGCGGCGGCCCGCCGTACCCCACGTGACCGAGCCCACCCCCCACTCCGTTAAAACTCCCGCAACAATGAACCCGTGATCACTTCGCCGCCACGGAGCACCCACCGACGCGCCGAGCCCGCGGCGACGCCGTACGTCGATCTGTCCCGCGCCGAATGGAGCGCCCTGCGCGACAAGACCCCGCTGCCGCTGAGCGCCGACGAGGTCGAGCGGCTGCGCGGCCTCGGGGACGTCATCGACCTCGACGAGGTACGGGACGTCTACCTGCCGCTCTCCCGCCTCCTCAACCTCTACGTCCAGGCCACCTCGGGCCTGCGCGGCGCGCTGAACACCTTCCTCGGGGACGCCGGGAACGGCCACGGCGAGCAGCGCGGCACCCCGTTCGTCATAGGCGTCGCGGGCAGCGTCGCGGTCGGCAAGTCCACCACCGCGCGCATCCTCCAGGCGCTGCTGGCCCGCTGGCCCGAGCACCCGCGCGTCGAGCTGGTGACCACCGACGGCTTCCTGCTGCCGATGAAGGAGCTGCGGGCCCGCGGCCTGATGTCCCGCAAGGGCTTCCCCGAGTCGTACGACCGGCGGGCCCTGACCCGTTTCGTCGCCGACATCAAGGCCGGCAAGGACGAGGTGACGGCGCCCGTCTACTCGCACCTGATCTACGACATCGTCCCGGACGAACGCCTCAGCGTGCGCCGCCCCGACATCCTGATCGTCGAGGGGCTGAACGTCCTCCAGCCCGCGATGCCCGGCAAGGACGGCCGGACCAGGGTCGGGCTCGCCGACTACTTCGACTTCAGCGTGTACGTGGACGCGCGCACCGAGGACATCGAGACCTGGTACCTCAACCGCTTCCGCAAACTGCGCGACACCGCGTTCCAGGACCCGTCCTCGTACTTCCGCAAGTACACCCAGGTCTCCGAGGAGGAGGCCATGGAGTACGCGGCGACGATGTGGCGGACCATCAACAAGCCGAATCTGGTGGAGAACGTCGCACCCACCCGGGGCCGTGCCACCCTGGTGCTGCGCAAGGGCCCGGACCACAAGGTCCAGCGGCTGTCCCTGCGCAAGCTCTGAGCCCCCTCCCCGCTCTCTTCCCGCCGCCCTCGCCCTCCGGGAGTGCCCGCGTGCTGCATCTGCGTCTGATCGTCCCCGCCGGCCGCACGGACGAGGTGCTCCGCCTGGTGGAGGACACCGTCGGCACGACGCACCTCGTGGTGATGACGGGGGCCGCCCGCGACCCCGCCGGCGACCTGGTCCTGTGCGACGTGGCCCGCGAGGCGGGCGACGGGCTGATCTCCGCACTGCGCGGGCTGGGCATCGACGAGTCCGGTTCGATCACCGTCGAGAACATGGACCTGACGCTCTCCGCGCACGCCGACCGGGCCGAGGAGGCCGCCCCGGGCGAGGGCGCCGACGCGGTGCTGTGGGAGGAGCTGACGGAGGCGACCCACGAGGAGTCGACGTTCAGCGTCACGTACGTCGCGTTCCTCGCGGTCGCGACGATGCTCGCCGCCTGCGGTGTGATGCTCGACAACGCGATCCTGATCGTGGGCGCGATGGCGGTCGGCCCGGAGTTCGGCCCGCTGGCCGGGATCTCCACGGCCCTGGTGCAGCGCGCGCCCCGGCTGGCGCTGCGGTCCCTGTACGCACTGGTCGGCGGCTTCGCCGTCGCGATGGTGCTGACGGCCGGGTTCGCCTGGCTGATGGACTCCTTCGGGCTGTTCGCCCGCTCGATGATCGAGGGCGAGCGCCCCAACACCGCGTTCATCTGGAAGCCGGACGCGATGTCGTTCGTGGTGGCGTTCCTGGCCGGGATCGCCGGGACGCTCTCGCTCACCTCGGCGAAGTCCGGGGCGCTGATCGGGGTCGCCATCTCGGTGACGACCGTGCCGGCCGCGGCCAACGCGGCGGTGGCGTTCAGCTACAGCGACTACGGCCAGATGTGGGGCTCCACGCTCCAGCTGATGGCCAACCTCGGCGGGATCGTGGTCGCGGGCACCCTGACGCTGCTGCTCCAGCGGGCCCTGTGGGCGGCGCACCACCGCCGGACGGGCCCGCCCGGCGGCCGGAACCTGAACCGGAAGACCGGCGACGACCGGAGCTGAGGAAGCCGGGCCCCGAAGGGCCGGAGCCGGAGAACCGATCACCGGAACCGGGAGACCACCGGAACCGGAGACCGCCGGGGCCGGGAAGCCACCGGAACCGGGAAGCCGCCGGAACCGGGTACGGAAAAGGCCGTCCCGCGACCCCCGGCAATCGGGGAGCACGGGACGGCCCCGGTCCGTACGGGGCGGCGGCGGTCAGCCGAGCGCGGACTTCACCACGTCGGCCAGCCGCTCGGCGACGGCCCGCGCCTGCTCGATGTCGGCCGCCTCGACCATGACCCGCACCAGCGGCTCGGTGCCCGACTGGCGCAGCAGCACGCGTCCGGTGGAGCCCAGCTCGCGCTCGGCCTCGGCGACGGCCTCGGCGATCTCCGGGGAGGTCCCGACCCGGGACTTGTCCACGTCGGGGACGTTGATCAGCAGCTGCGGCAGCCGCTGCATGACCCCGGCCAGGTCGGCGAGCGTACGGCCGGTGGCGGCGACCCGGGCCGCCAGCAGCAGGCCGGTCAGCGTGCCGTCGCCGGTCGTGGCGTGGTCCAGGACGATGACGTGGCCGGACTGCTCGCCGCCCAGCGCGTAGCCTTCGGCCTTCATCGACTCCAGCACGTAGCGGTCGCCGACGGCGGTCTGGACGAGCTGGATGCCCTCCCGCTCCATCGCGATCTTGAAGCCGAGGTTGGACATGACCGTGCCGACCACGGTGTCCTTGCGCAGCTGTCCGGCCTCGCGCATGGCGAGGGCCAGGACCGAGAGGATCTGGTCGCCGTCGACCTCCGCGCCGGAGGCGTCCACCGCCAGGCAGCGGTCGGCGTCGCCGTCGTGCGCGATGCCGAAGTCCGCGCCGTGCTCGACGACGGCGGCCTTCAGCGGCTCCAGATGGGTGGAACCGCAGCCGTCGTTGATGTTCAGGCCGGTCGGGTCGGCACCGATCGTGATCACCTCGGCGCCGGCCCGGGCGAAGGCCTCCGGCGAGACGCGGGCGGCGGCCCCGTGCGCCTCGTCGAGCACCACCTTCAGTCCGTCGAGCCGGTTCGGCAGGACCGCGACGAGGTGGGCCACGTAACGGTCGAAGCCCTCCGTGTACTCGGTGACACGTCCCACACCGGCACCGGTCGGGCGCTCCCACGGCTCACCGGTGCGGTGCTGCTCGTAGAGCGACTCGATCCGGTCCTCCAGCTCGTCGGAGAGCTTGTGACCGCCGCGGGCGATGAACTTGACACCGTTGTCCGGCATGGAGTTGTGGCTCGCCGAGAGCATCACGCCGAGGTCGGCCCCCAACGCCCCGGTGAGGTACGCCACCGCGGGGGTGGGCAGCACACCGACGCGCAGGACGTCCACGCCCGCGCTGGCGAGACCGGCAACGATCGCGGCCTCCAGGAACTCCCCGGAGGCGCGTGGGTCACGGCCCACCACGGCCGTCGGCCGGGCGCCGTCGGCGGCGCTCCCCTCGGTGAGCACGTGCGCCGCGGCCACCGAGAGGCCGAGCGCCAGCTCCGCCGTCAGATCCGCATTGGCGACACCGCGCACGCCGTCCGTGCCGAAGAGTCGTCCCACTGGTGTCCTCCGAAGATGCTCCGAAACCGCAAACCAAACCGACCAAAGCAATGCAACACAGCGACACAATGCGCACAACACCGCGCATCGATTGCCGAGCAACACAACGCCACGCAAACAAGACTATGAACGTCTTATGCCGTTATACGCCCGGGAGTGCCGATAAACGAACGCCCCGACAGCACGAGAAGTGCCGCCGGGGCGTGCGTGTAAAGCAGGTGAGCAGGCGGTTTAGCGCTTGCTGTACTGCGGGGCCTTGCGGGCCTTCTTGAGACCGGCCTTCTTGCGCTCGACCGCACGGTCGTCGCGGGAGAGGAAGCCGGCCTTCTTCAGCGTGGGACGGTTGTTGTCCACGTCGGCCTCGTTCAGCGCACGGGCCACGCCGAGGCGCAGGGCACCGGCCTGACCCGAGACGCCGCCACCCGAGATGCGGGCGATGACGTCGTAGCGGTTGTCGAGCTCGAGCACCTTGAAGGGCTCGTTGACTTCCTGCTGGTGCACCTTGTTGGGGAAGTAGTCCTCAAGGGTGCGACCGTTGATCTTCCACTTGCCGGTGCCCGGAACGATCCGGACGCGGGCGATGGCGTTCTTCCGACGGCCAAGGCCGGCGGCGGGCTGCGGGTCGCCGAAGCGGGACGCCAGCGACTCGCTGGTGTACTCGCCCTCGACGGGAACCTCGGACTCGAAGGTGGTGACCTCGGCGAAGACCTCTTCGCCCTCGGTGCCCTCGACGGGGTTCTCAACAGTGGTCTCGGCCACGATTCTCCTCAGATCTTTCTTTTGGTCTTAGGGGGAGGCCGGAACTACTGCGCGACCTGGGTGATCTCGAACGGGACCGGCTGCTGAGCAGCGTGCGGGTGCTGGTCGCCCGCGTAGACCTTGAGCTTCGAGAGCATCTGGCGGCCCAGGCTGTTCTTGGGGATCATGCCCTTGATGGCCTTCTCGACGGCCTTCTCGGGGCTCTTGGCGAGCAGCTCGTCGTAACGGACGGAGCGCAGACCACCCGGGAACCCGGAGTGGCGGTACGCCATCTTCTGGGTCTTCTTGTTGCCGGACAGGTGAACCTTGTCGGCGTTGATGATGATGACGAAGTCGCCCATGTCCATGTGGGGGGCGTAGATCGCCTTGTGCTTACCGCGGAGAAGGTTCGCAGCCGTGGTGGCCAGACGACCCAGGACGATGTCCTGAGCGTCGATGATGTGCCACTGGCGAGTGACATCGCCGGGCTTGGGGCTGTACGTACGCACTTCGTAGCCTTCGCTTCTTCAGTGGATGGGGTCCATACACACGACACCTCTGAAGCGATCATGCAGCTGGGGCCCACAGTGCCGGGAACACGCCCGTATGCGAGCCACTGGTAACTGCTCCAGAGAACTTGCGCAAGGGCTCTTCGCGTGAGAACACGCAGCCCATACGCATAACAACCGTCGACATTACCCGCCCCGCCCCGGACGGGTCAAAACGCGCCGCCCGGGACGACGCCGGGGCCGGCAGCCTCCGCCGCCGGCCCCGGCCCCGCCTCTCCCGTCAGCCCTACCGCGCCCGCTCCACCCGGCGCTCGTCCCACACCGGCTCCCGGGTCTCGCGCACGACCCCGTCGGAACCGAAGACCAGATAGCGGTCGAAGGACTTCGCGAACCAACGGTCGTGCGTGACCGCCAGCACCGTCCCCTCGTACGCCTCCAGCCCGTCCTGGAGCGCCTCGGCCGACTCCAGGTCGAGGTTGTCCGTGGGCTCGTCGAGCAGCAGCGCGGTCGTGCCGGCCAGTTCCAGGAGCAGGATCTGGAAACGGGCCTGCTGGCCGCCGGACAGCTTCTCGAAGGGCTGGTCGCCCTGGCGCTCCAGCTCGTAGCGGCGCAGCACGGACATCGCGCCGCCGCGGTCCTTGGCGTGCTCGGTCCACAGGATCTCGACGAGCGTGTGCCCCAGCAGCTCCGGGTGGGCGTGGGTCTGCGCGAAGTGTCCGGGCACGACCCGCGCCCCGAGCTTCCACTCCCCCGTGTGCGCCACCGGCTCGCCCGCCAGGAGACGCAGGAAGTGCGACTTGCCGGAGCCGTTCGAGCCGAGGACGGCGACCCGTTCCCCGTAGAAGATCTCCAGGTCGAACGGCTTCATCAGCCCGGTCAGCTCAAGGTTCTTGCAGGTCACCGCCCGCACCCCGGTCCGGCCGCCGCGCAGCCGCATCTTGATGTCCTGCTCGCGCGGCGGCTCCGGCGGCGGGCCCGCGTCCTCGAACTTCTTGAAGCGGGTCTGCATCGCCCGGTAGCGGGACGCCATGTCGGGGCTGATCGCCGCCTGCTGCCGGAGCCGGTGGACCAGCGCCTTCAGCCGGGCGTGCTCCTCCTCCCAGCGCCGCAGCAGCTCCTCGAACCGGGCGAACCGGTCCTTGCGCGCCTGGTGGTACGTGTCGAAGCCGGCGCCGTGCACCCACACGTCGCTGCCCGCCGGGCTGGGCTCCACACTGACGATCTTCTCCGCGGCGCGGGCCAGCAGCTCACGGTCGTGGGAGACGAACAGGACCGTCTTGCGGGTCTCCTTCAGCCGCTCCTCCAGCCACCGCTTGCCGGGCACGTCGAGGTAGTTGTCCGGCTCGTCGAGCAGCAGCACCTCGTCGGGCCCGCGCAGCAGCGCCTCCAGCACCAGCCGCTTCTGCTCGCCGCCGGACAGGGTGCGCACCTCGCGCCACTGCGCCTTCTCGTACGGGACGCCGAGCGCGGCCATCGTGCACATGTCCCAGACGGTCTCGGCCTCGTACCCGCGGGCCTCCGCCCAGTCGCTCAGGGCCTGCGCGTACTTCATCTGCGCGGCCTCGTCGTCGACGGTGAGGATCAGCTCCTCGGCCCGGTCGACCGCCAGGGCCGCCTCCCGGATACGGGGCTGGGACACCGAGACGAGCAGGTCCCGGACCGTGCGCTCGTCCCGCACCGAGCCCACGAACTGCGGCATGACCCCGAGCCCGCCGCTCACCGAGACGGTGCCGCCGTGCGGCTGGATCTCCCCGGAGAGCAGCCGCAGCAGGGTCGTCTTCCCGGCGCCGTTGGCCCCCACGAGGGCGACCACCGCCCCGTCCGCCACCCTGAACGAGGCATCACCGAGCAGTACCCGCCCATCCGGTAGGTAGTACTCAAGGTGGCCTGCTTCGAGATGTCCCATGCACAGCATTGTCACGGTCCGCGAAGCCCTGCCCAACCGGTTTACGTTCCGTCCGCCGCCGTGACCGGGAGGCACATTAGGATTCGCCGCATGAGCTTTGGGCATGGGGGGCCCTCCTGGGGGCCCGGGGACGCACAGACCCCTGACTGGGCAGCGATGGCCGACGCCTCGGCCGCACGCAACCGACGCAAGAAGTGGCTGCTGATCGGCGGCGGGGTGCTCGCCACCGCGGCGGTCGGCGCGATCGTGGCCACGGCGGTCATCTCGACCGACGAGAACAACCGCTCCGCCGGATCGGGCAAGCACGCGAGCGAACTGCCCGCGCCGTCCGACCTGCCGAACGAGACCGCCGAACCCGAACCGTCCTTCTCCTCGGTGGCGCCGCCGCCCCCGCCGAACCCGAAGGACTACATATCCAGCGGGAAGAAGGACCGGGCGCCGATCACCGCCGACGCCTTCTTCCCCGGCAAGAAGCTGACGATGGGCGGTCGCGTCTACGTCAAGGGCGCGACCCAGCAGACCAAGAACTGCGCCGCCACCACCAAGGGCGCGCTCGGCTCGATCCTCGTGAACAACGGCTGCCAACAGGTGATCCGGGCGACGTACAGCAAGGACGGTGTCGCCGCCACCATCGGGATCGCGGTCTTCGAGACGGAGGAACGGGCCAAGAAGGCGGCCCGGCAGTCCTCCGGCAGCATCGCCACCCTGAGCGGCGCGGGAGTGCCCTCCTTCTGCCCGGCCGGCTCCGTCTGCCGCCGCACCGCCAACTCCTACGGCCGTTACGCCTACTTCGCCATCAGCGGGTTCACCAACGGCAAGAGCGTCACCACCGCCGACAAGAACGCCTACGCCATCGGCGACGACCTGACGAACTTCACGTTCCGCCAGATCCACCACCGCGGCGAGCTCCAGGCATCGGCGGCGGCGACCGCGGCCACCGGCTGACGCGGCCGGGAACCCACGTGCGCCTTCCGTTCCTCCTCACCCTCCCCCGGGTGCTGCGTCACAGCGCCGCCGTCGGCGCCGACCTGCCACCGGACGAGGCGGTCGTCGTCGACGCCCCGGACCCCGCGCTGCGCGCCGCCCTGACCTCGGCCGCCCAGGGCGACCACGGCCCCGCCCGCACCCTGCTCGCCGCGACCCGCGAGCACGCCCAGTGGGAGCTGAGGGACGGCTACGTCTCCCGCCTCGCCACGGCCGCCCTGCACAACCCCGGCTGGCTGGACGCCTGGCAGGCCGAGCTCCCCGACGACCCGGACGCGGCCCTGGTCGGCGCGGCCCTGCGGATCGACCGGGCGTGGGAGATCCGCACCGCGGACCACGCCGACCAGGTCTCGCGCGACCAGTTCCGGGCCTTCTTCGCGCTCCTGGAGGACGCCGCCCCGGTGATCGGCCGGGCCGCGGAGCTCAACCCCGCCGACCCCGTGCCGTGGCGCATCGCCCTGACCCACGCGGTGGGCAGCCAGGCCCCCCGCCCGGTCTTCGACGACTACTGGGACCGGGTCATGGCCCGCGACCCGCACCACTACGGGTGCCACGCCGCGGCCCTGCAGTACCTGTGCGCGAAGTGGCACGGCTCGCACGAGGAGATGTTCGGCTTCGCCGAGGACGCCGCCGACACCGCCCCGCCCGGTTCGAAGCTGCACGCGCTGCCGCTGTTCGCGGCGCTGGAGTACGCGGTCCTGTCGTCCGGGCCGCCCGACGACGGCCCCGACCCGCACGCGCACCGCGTGGACGCCGCGGTCGCCCGCGCCCTGGACCTGTCCGCCGCGTACGGGCCGGGCAGCCCGGAGGCGGCCGGCTTCCGCAACTGCCTCGTCCTGATGCTGCTGCGCGCGGAGCGCTGGGAGGAGGCGCTCGAAGCCTTCCGCTCCGTCGGCGCCCACGCGACCAGGTACCCCTGGGCGTACCTCGGCGACGACCCGCGCCAGGAGTTCCTGGACACCCGCTCGGGCGTCCGGGTCCACCTGGCGGCGCGGACCCCGTTCTTCGGCCGCCCCGCACCCTCCGCCGTCGTTCCCGGCCCCGCCCCCGAGTGGGCGCCCGGGGCGCCCTGCGCGGTCGCGATCGCGGCGGCCCGCCCGGCGGACGTGGCCCAGGCGGCACTGGTCTGCGGCGTCTCGCTGCGCACCGCCCCGGCGACCGACACGCACACCTACGTCGAGGCCGTCGCCGACGCCCGGCCCGCCAAGCGCTCGCTGCTGTCCACGGAGGACCCGCTGACCACGGCGGCCGACAACTTCACCACCGGCGAGAAGTGGCCCACGCTGGTGCTGCGCCGCACGCCCGAGCGCTGCGGATTCACCCTGTTCCTCAAGGGCCGCCCCCTGGCCGCCCACGAGTGGGACGCCACCGCCCCGGCCCCCGACCACGCCGCGGTCACCGCCACGGCCGAGGCCCTGTCCCGGGCCTTCGCCCTCGACGACCCCCGCCCGCTGACGCACGTACTGCGCTCCACCGGCAACCCGTCCCGCCACCAGGCGGACCTGCTGGCCGCGCTGTCCCTGCCCCCGCTCCCGCCGGGCTTCGGCGACCGCCCCGAGGTCCTCGGCGCCCTCCCCGGCGCCCGGGTCCTCGCCCACCGCGGCCTGCTGGCCGGGGTGCGCTCCACGCTGATCACGCCGAACGGCGCCCATCCGGCGCCCCCCGGCTCCCGGGAACCGCGCGGGGCGGGCTGGTGGCTGCTGCGCGTCCTGGGCCTGCTGCTGTTCACGGCCGCCGCCGTGCTCGGCTGGTCGCCCCCGGAGGTCCGTCCGGTGCGCGGGACGGCGGCCGGGCTGGTGGCCCTGTACCTGGCGGTCCGGCTGGTGCGGGCCTGGCAGTGGCGCAGGACCCGCGACACGGCCGCCGTCGCCCCGGACGAACCCCCGGCCCGGGTCGACCCGTCCGGGCCGGAGGGCCGCTGACGCCCACTCAGCAGCAGCCCGCCCCGGGCAGGGTGCGCACATTGCGCGCCTGCACGGCCCGGTCGGCCAGCAACTCGTCGGCGGGATAGGCGACTTCCTCCAACGTCAGCCCGTGCGGGCGCACCACGTGCACCCCGGGGTCCCGCACCCCGGCCGCGAGCACCTGCGCGGGCCACTCGGCCGGGCGGCGCCCGTCACCGACGAAGAGCGCCGCGCCGATCAGCGCACGGACCATGTTGTGGCAGAACGCGTCGGCCTGGACCGTCGCCGTCAGGATGCCGCTCGCCCCGTCCCGCACCCAACTCAGCTTCTGCAGCGTGCGGATGGTCGTCGCGCCCTCGCGCTTCTTGCAGTACGCGGCGAAGTCGTGCTCCCCCGTCATCCGGGCGGCCGCCCGGTTCATCGCGTCGACGTCCAACGGCCGGTCGTGCCACAGCACATGACCCCGCAACAGGGGGTCCACCCCGCCGGGACGGTCGCAGACCCGGTACGCGTACCGCCGCCACAGCGCCGAGAAGCGGGCGTTGAACCCGTCGGCCGCCGGCGCGATCCGCCAGATCCGCACATCGGGCGCCATCCGCCCGGCCATCCGCCGCAGCAGCTTGTCCCCGTGCTCCTCCCACACCTCGACCGGCAGGTCGACGTGGGCGACCTGGCCCCGGGCGTGCACCCCGGCGTCGGTGCGGCCGGCGACCGTCAGGTCGTACGTCCGCCCGGACCGGGTCACGGTCCGCAGCGCGTCCTCGATCTCCCCCTGGACGGTCCGCCGCCCGGTCTGCTTGGCCCAGCCCGAGAAGTCCTTGCCGTCGTACGCCAGGTCCAGCCGCAGCCGTACGGAGCCGGGCTCCACTTCGTCACTCACCCCAGGGTCCTTTACTACCGGTGCGTGCAGGTACATCAGGTGCATACGGAACGGGCCCGCACCGCCCCGAAGGGTGATGCGGGCCCGTCCTGCGGTCACAGAGTTTGTTGAGTGACCTCTGATCGAGCGGTCACCCAGCAGGCTCTCAGAACGCTCAGGCGTCCTTGGACTCGGCGTCGGCGTCGGCCGGCTTGGCGTCCTCGACGGCCTCGGTCTCGGCGGCGTCCTTCTTGAGGGCGTCCTCCTTGACCGCACGCTTGGTGGCGGCCTCGGCCTCACCGGTGGCCTGCTGCGCCACGGTCAGCGCCTCGACCAGCTCGATGACGGCCATCGGGGCGTTGTCGCCACGACGGTTGCCGATCTTGGTGATGCGGGTGTAACCACCGGGGCGGTTCTCGTACCGCGGGGCGATCTCGGTGAAGAGCGTGTGGACGATGCCCTTGTCCGTGATCGACTGCAGCACCAGGCGACGGTTGTGGATGTCGCCCTTCTTCGCCTTGGTGATGAAGCGCTCGGCGACCGGACGCAGGCGGCGGGCCTTGGCCTCGGTCGTGGTGATGCGGCCGTGCTCGAACAGCGACTTCGCGAGGTTGTTGAGAAGAAGCTTCTCGTGCGCGGCGCTGCCGCCCAGACGGGCACCCTTGGCGGGCTTCGGCATGGTGTTTCTCCTTGTGTGCTGCACCGGCCGTATCAGGTACCGGTGTCAGTTCCCGGGCGGCGGTCGCCACCCGGAAGGTCAGAAGTCTGCCGGTCGCACTCGAAATCCGTCATCAGCGGAAAATCGAGCCCGTCCGGCGATTGAGGACAAAGCCTCACTCCGGTCCGGGGCGCCCCTCACGAGGA
Organism: Streptomyces sp. NPDC006435; assembly: GCF_040612315.1. Classification (NCBI taxonomy): domain Bacteria; kingdom Bacillati; phylum Actinomycetota; class Actinomycetes; order Kitasatosporales; family Streptomycetaceae; genus Streptomyces; species Streptomyces sp. NPDC006435. The sequence continues at coordinate 76,474 of NZ_JBEXPY010000022.1, read as the reverse complement.
ACGGGCGCCCCGGCCGGAGGCAAATCAGTACTGCTCGGTCTCGACGAAACCGGCGTCCGCGTCGTCGTCGGCGCCGAAGGCGTCGGCGGCGGCGGTCGGGTCGAATCCGGGCGGGCTGTCCTTGAGCGCCAGGCCCATGCCGGCCAGCTTCGCCTTGACCTCGTCGATCGACTTCGCACCGAAGTTGCGGATGTCGAGCAGGTCGGCCTCGGAGCGGGCGACGAGCTCACCCACGGAGTGGATGCCCTCGCGCTTGAGGCAGTTGTAGGAGCGGACCGTGAGCTCCAGCTCCTCGATCGGCAGCGCCAGGTCGGCGGCGAGCGCGGCGTCCGTCGGGGACGGGCCCATGTCGATGCCCTCGGCGTCGATGTTGAGCTCGCGCGCCAGGCCGAACAGCTCGACCAGGGTCTTGCCGGCCGAGGCCATGGCGTCACGCGGACGCATGGCCTGCTTGGTCTCGACGTCGACGATCAGCTTGTCGAAGTCGGTGCGCTGCTCGACACGGGTCGCCTCGACCTTGTAGGTGACCTTGAGAACCGGCGAGTAGATGGAGTCGACCGGGATGCGGCCGATCTCCTGGCCCACCTGCTTGTTCTGGACGGCGGAGACGTAGCCGCGACCGCGCTCGACGGTCAGCTCCATCTCCAGCTTGCCCTTGCCGTTGAGCGTGGCGAGAACCAGGTCGGGGTTGTGCACCTCGACACCGGCCGGGGGCGCGATGTCGGCGGCGGTGACCAGACCCGGGCCCTGCTTGCGCAGGTACATCACGACCGGCTCGTCGTGCTCCGAGGAGACGACCAGCTGCTTGATGTTGAGGATGAGGTCGGTGACGTCCTCCTTGACGCCCGGCACGGTGGTGAACTCGTGCAGGACACCGTCGATCCGGATGCTGGTGACGGCGGCACCGGGGATCGAGGAGAGGAGCGTGCGGCGGAGCGAGTTGCCGAGGGTGTAGCCGAAGCCCGGCTCCAGCGGCTCGATGACGAACCGGGAACGGAACTCGTCAACGACCTCTTCGGTCAGCGACGGACGCTGAGCGATAAGCATGTTGAGATCCTTCAGTCGTGGGCACCCACTATTTGATGCCCGACAGATGAAACAAGGATACGGGCGGCATGCCCCCGGAAGGGACATACCGCCCGGATCCGCGTCACTGACGCACGGTCGTCACCGACCGTGACGGATCAGACGCGACGGCGCTTCGGCGGACGGCAGCCGTTGTGCGGCGTCGGGGTGACGTCCTGGATCGAGCCGACCTCCAGGCCGGTGGCCTGGAGCGAACGGATCGCGGTCTCGCGGCCGGAGCCCGGACCCTTCACGAAGACGTCGACCTTGCGCATGCCGTGCTCCTGCGCGCGGCGGGCGGCCGACTCGGCGGCCATCTGCGCGGCGAAGGGGGTGGACTTGCGCGAGCCCTTGAAGCCGACGTGGCCGGCGGAGGCCCAGGAGATCACGTTGCCCGAGGGGTCCGTGATCGAGACGATGGTGTTGTTGAACGTGCTCTTGATGTGCGCGTGGCCGTGAGCGACGTTCTTCTTTTCCTTGCGACGCACCTTCTTGGTAGCGCCCTGACGACCCTTGGGGGGCATGTCTTGACTCCAGATGGAGAGGGGAGGTGATCGGTCCTACAGCGAAGACCGCTGGTTGCTGCGGGTTCCGGTGGTCCGGACGTCCGCAGTGCGTCCGCTGAGGACTACTTCTTGCCCGGCTTCTTCTTACCGGCGATCGCGCGACGCGGGCCCTTGCGGGTACGAGCGTTCGTGCTGGTGCGCTGACCGTGGACCGGCAGGCCACGGCGGTGACGCAGGCCCTGGTAGCAGCCGATCTCGACCTTGCGGCGGATGTCGGCCTGGATCTCGCGGCGGAGGTCACCCTCGGTGCGGAGGTTGGCGTCCACGTACTCGCGGATCTTGACCAGGTCCTCTTCGGCCAGGTCACGAACGCGGGTGTTCGGGTTCACGTCGGTGGCGGCGAGGATCTCCTTGGACCGGGTGCGCCCGATGCCGAAGACGTAGGTGAGGGCGACCTCCACGCGCTTTTCGCGCGGGATGTCAACACCTGAAACGCGTGCCATGCAATGGCTCCAGTTGTCATGTCGGGGGTCTTCCGCAGTGCCGCTCCCGACCGCCGACCCCTCCTGGGAGAGGTGGTACGTCCGGGTCCCCGGCCCCCGCCGGAGGTGTCGTCAGCCGAAGCTTGGACGGACTCTGCGTATGTACGGTGTTACGTGCGTCGCGCGAAGTGCTGCGAGATGCAGGGGGTCGTGCGTCAGCCCTGGCGCTGCTTGTGGCGCAGGTTGTCGCAGATGACCATGACCCGGCCGTGACGGCGGATCACCTTGCACTTGTCGCAGATCTTCTTGACGCTCGGCTTGACCTTCATGGGATGTCAGGTTCTCCGGGTCAGTGCCATCACCGCGCCGAGGCGGGTGGAGGCAAGATCTACTTGTAGCGGTAGACGATCCGGCCACGCGTCAGGTCGTACGGAGAGAGCTCCACGACGACCCGGTCATCCGGAAGGATTCGGATGTAGTGCATCCGCATCTTGCCGCTGATGTGCGCGAGGACCTTGTGACCGTTCTGGAGTTCCACCTTGAACATGGCGTTCGGGAGGGACTCGATCACGGTGCCCTCAATTTCGATGGCACCTTGCTTCTTGGCCACGCTTCGCCTTTCGAATCGGCTACCTTGATCGACTTCCGTCATCGCATGTGGAATGTGGACACACTGATGCACGAGAGCCGACGAGTCAGTCTACGTCAGCGAACCCCAAAAGACGAATCCGTCAAGTTTGCCCAGCCGGGGAGATCCTTAGACCTTCGCAAGCGGGTCAAATCCACCACGCGGGCCCCGTCGGGCACTCGGCTCACACGCTCCCCGCAGGTCCCACCGCCGGTACCGGACCGGTCCGGCCCGGGCGGACCGGTTCAGCCGAGGGGGTCCGGGGCCGCCTCGATGCCGTACTGCGCCAGCTTCGCCCGTCCGCAGTCGGGGGCGGTCAGGACCAGGGGACCCTGTTCGGTGAGGGCGATCGAGTGCTCCCAGTGGGAGGACCAGGTGCCGTCCGTCGTGATGACGGTCCAGTCGTCCTGGAGCACCTCGGTCTGCGCCGTGCCCAGCGAGACCATCGGCTCGATGGCCAGGCAGACGCCGGGGACCAGCTTGATGCCCTTGCCGCGCTTGCGGGAGACGTAGTTCAGCAGGTGCGGGTCCATGTGCATCTCGGTGCCGATGCCGTGGCCGCCGTAGTCCTCGATGATCCCGTACTTGCCGGTGGCGGGACGGGGCTGGCGGCGGATGTAGGACTCGATCGCCTTCGAGATGTCGACGAGCCGGTTGTTCACCTTCATCGCGGCGATGCCGGCCCACATCGACTCCTCGGTGACCCTGGACAGCTCGACCAGCTCCGGGGCGTGACCGGTACCGACGAAGGCGGTGTACGCGGCGTCGCCGTGCCAGCCGTCGACGATGGCGCCGGCGTCGATGGAGATGATGTCGCCGTCCTTGAGGACGGTCTTGTCGTCCGGGATGCCGTGGACGACGACCTCGTTGACCGAGGTGCAGATCGTCGCGGGGAAACCGCCGTACCCGAGAAAGTTCGACTTGGCGCCGTGGTCGGCGATCACCTTGCGGGCGACCTGGTCCAGGTCGCGCGTGGTGGCGCCGGGCACCGCCGCCTCACGGGTGGCCGCGTGAATGGCAGCGACCACCAGCCCCGCCTCACGCATCTTCGCGATCTGCTCGGGGGTCTTGATCTGCACCATTGCGCGGCGCCTCTCTGCGTCGGACTGCATCGAACCGTGGTCGGGGGTGCGGCGTACCAGGACAACGATACGGCGCAAACAGTCGGCCGCGGCGTCCGAGGACGCCGCGGCCGACTGCACGAGTACTGCGGGTGTTGCGCTCAGCCCTGGTCGGACTTGAGGGCCTCCATCGCCCGCTCGGTCACGTCGGTGACCTTGCCGAGCGCGGAGATGGTGACCACCAGGCCCTGGGCCCGGTAGTAGTCGATGATCGGCTCCGTCTGGGTGTGGTAGACCTCCAGCCGGGTGCGGACCGTCTCCTCGGTGTCGTCGTCCCGCTGGTACAGCTCGCCGCCGCAGACGTCGCAGACGCCCTCGGCCTTCGGCGGGTTGTACGTCACGTGGAAGACGTGCGAACCGTCGTTCCGGCAGATCCGGCGGCCGGCGATGCGCTTGACCACCTCGTCCTCGGGGACCTCCAGGTCCAGGACCGCGTCGAGCTTGGTGCCCTCGTCCTTGAGCATGGCGTCGAGTGCCTCGGCCTGGCCCACGTTGCGCGGGAAGCCGTCCAGCAGGAAGCCGCCCTCGGCGTCCGGCTGGGACATGCGGTCCTTGGCCATCCCGATGGTGACCTCGTCCGGCACCAACTGACCTGCGTCCATGTAGGCGCGGGCCTGCTTGCCAAGGTCGGTGCCCTGGCTGATGTTGGCGCGGAAGAGGTCGCCCGTGGAGATCTGCGGAATCGACAGGTTCTTGGCAAGGTACGCAGCCTGCGTTCCCTTGCCGGCACCGGGCGGCCCGACGAGGACGATTCGCATCAGCGGAGGAACCCTTCGTAATTGCGCTGCTGGAGCTGACTCTCGATCTGCTTCACGGTCTCCAGCCCCACACCCACGATGATCAGGATGCTCGTCCCGCCGAACGGGAAGTTCTGGTTGGCACCGTTGAAACCTGCCAACGCCATCGTCGGCACAAGAGCGATCAGACCCAGGTACAGCGAGCCCGGCCAAGTGATCCTGTTGAGCACGTAGCTCAGATACTCGGCAGTAGGTCGACCGGCCCGGATACCCGGGATGAAGCCACCATACTTCTTCATGTTGTCGGCGACTTCCTCGGGGTTGAACGAAATCGCCACATAGAAGAAGGCGAAGAAGACGATCAGGAGGAAGTACGCCGTGATGTAGTACGGGTGGTCGCCCTTGACGAGGTGGTCCTGGATCCATGTCGCCCAGCCCGCAGTGGAGTTGGAGAACTGGACGATCAGGGCGGGGATGTAGAGCAGCGAAGAAGCGAAGATGACGGGAATCACACCCGCCTGGTTCACCTTCAGCGGGATGTACGTCGAGGTGCCGCCGTAGGAACGACGGCCGATCATGCGCTTCGCGTACTGCACCGGAATGCGGCGCTGGGCCTGCTCGACGAAGACGACGAGGCCCACCATCACGAAACCGATCAGGATGACGGTGCCGAACTCGATCCAGCCGTCGGCCAGCTTGCCGCTGGTCTTGATGGCCCACAGGGCGCCGGGGAAGCTGGCGGCGATCGAGATGAACATCAGGATCGACATGCCGTTGCCGATGCCGCGGTCGGTGATGAGCTCACCGAGCCACATGACGGCCGCGGTGCCCGCGGTCATCGTGATGACCATCACGATGGTGGTGAAGATCGACTGGTCGGGGACGATCTGGCTGGCGACCGGGCAGCCGCTGAACAGCGAACCGCTGGTGGCGACGGAGACCAGGCCGGTGCCCTGGAGGATGGCGAGCGCGACGGTCAGGTAACGCGTGTACTGCGTGATCTTGGCCTGGCCGGACTGCCCCTCCTTCTTGAGCGCCTCGAGTCGGGGAATCACCACGGTGAGCAGCTGAAGGATGATGCTGGCCGTGATGTACGGCATGATGCCGAGCGCGAAGATCGTGATCTGCAGCAGCGCACCACCGCTGAACATGTTCACCAGGCCAAAGAGGCTGTTGTTGCCCTTACTGGCCTGATCCACACAGATCTGGACGTTCTCGTAACTCACTCCCGGTACCGGGATGTGCGCCCCGAGCCGGTAGATCACGATGATGCCGAGCGTGAAGAGCAGCTTCTTGCGCAGGTCGGGCGTCTTGAACGCCCGGGCGAACGCGGTGAGCACGGTGCCTCCTGCGACCCCCGCGCAATGCGAAGAGGTGACGGTCTTGAGGTTCGACGGGGACTAATGACTCAAACCCGCGCAGACCGCCCATTGGGCACACCGCGCGGAAGTTAACAGTGCACGCCACCTTACCGGCGCTCCCCCCTCCTGAAACAACCATCCGGGCTGGCGACAGCCGAACCACGGCGGAAACCCGGGCGAACGTCCGACCGCGCGAAGTCCGATCTATACGGCTCTGCGGTAGAGCGAGATGTGGCGACCCGAGGAACGGGTGAAGGCGCCCCCCTCCCAGTCGCCCCAGCGCTCCACCAGCCGCAGCCCCTCGGCCTCCGCCATCAGGTCGAGTTCGGCGGGCCACGCGTAGCGGCTGATCTCCGGATAGGTGCGCACCGTGCCCTGGGACACGAACGTGCGCAGAACGATCAGCAGCTGGTTCACCGGATCGCAGGTCATCGAGTCCACCAGAAGGGTGCCGTCGCCCAGCACGCTCGACTGGGTGTGCTCCCGGGACATCGTGTGGTAGAAGCTCGGGTCGTACCCCTCGACGATCAGGTGGCCCCCCTCGACCAGGTGCGCGGACGCCCGGGAGAGCGCCGCTCGTTGCAGGCCCTGCGAGGGGAGCATGAACAACGTGTTGTTCGTTATCACGCACAGGTCGAAGTCGTCGCCCACGTCCGCCTTCGTCATGTCGGCGACGTGGCGGGTGACCAGGCCATCGGTGTCCCGGGCGCGCAACTGGTCCAGCATCGCCGACGAGATGTCGACCGCCTCGACGGTGTAGCCGCGCCCGGCGAGCGCGACGGCCAGCTGTCCCGTACCGGCGCCGAAGTCCACGACGCGACAGGGCGGCTCGACGACGGACCCCACTCGCGCCAACGCGCTCGGCAGGTCGAGGAAGGGGTACAGAAGATCGTGGTACCGCCCGATGCCCTCCCCGTACCGGGCCAGATCCGCATTCGTTTCCACTGGTCTCCTCACAGGCCGTGAACGTCGGAGGCGAAGAACATCTCGGGCGGCAGCGTTTCGTCGTAGCCCGGGGAGAGTGCGATCAGGAACTGGGTCCGTTTCGCGGACGGGTCGTGCCGGCACTGCTTCGACACGTAGTTCAGGATCACGAGATACGGCACCGTGAACTGGAGCCGCTCCAGCGGCTCCTCGCGCCGTATGAAGACCTTCAGCTCCTCCACGGCGTCGAAGACGACCTTCTCCCGGCGGCGGTTGGGGTTCCACACCATGTGGTGGACACGCCGCTCCTCGACGATGACCTTCTCCTCCCAGTCGCTCATCGTGCCGTCGGGGAGCTCGTCCCGGAACAGCAGGTGGGTGTCGTGCATACCGGGGTGCGGGCCGAAGAACCGCCAGCTCGGGATGAATATCTGCAGCGGGTCCACCCTGCGCTGGATCCATTCGGCCTTCCGCATCTGGTTGAGCGCGCTCACCGCCCACCAGGAGCCCAGCGCTCCGTACAGCGCCACCCGTCGTCCCGTCCTCAGCGCCTGTCGCACCGCTCGTTCCCTTCCTCCGCTGTGCCGCCGGGGGTGCCGACGGCTCGTTCCCGGACCCAGGTGATGGCGTCCGCGACCACACGGGCGTGCACCCGGTCCATGACGAGGTCCTCGTGTCCGGCCTTCTCCACCACCTCGTGCCGCCCCACCTCGGACAGGCCCGCCAGTTCCTCCTGGAGCCGGCCGTGGACCGCGTCGCCCCGGACCGTCCGCCCCGCGGTCACCACGGCGACCGGTGCGGTGCCGACCGTCGTGAGGCCGCGGGCCTCGTCGTTCCAGCCGTGCAGGCAGCGGTTCAGCTCGTGCGCGGCCCCGGCCCACGGACCGGGACGGGCGAGCCGGCGCCGCGTGGTCTCGGCCACCGACTCGGGCAGCCGGGTGATGTGGCTGCACTCCAGCGCCCGGTACATCCCCCCGGTCGCCGCGCGGACGCGGCCGAGCAGGAGGTTCTGCCGGAAGACGGGCAGCGACTCGCGCTGGACCCTGGAGCGTTCGAACTGATCCGGGTGCGAGGCGTCCACGAAGACCAGCCCGGCGACCTCGGTGGGGTGCTCCGCCGCGAAGCCGCGGATCAGGAGCCCGCCCACCGAATGGCCGACGAGCACGTACGGCGGAGGCAGTTCCGCCGCCTCGAGCAGTTGCCGCAGACGCCGGGCGTGGTCCCCCGCGGCGCTTGGGGTCCGGCGCGGCGCCCGGGGCGACCAGCCGGTACCGGACCGATCGTAGGCGAGGAACGGTACGGACGACCCCAGGTGGTCGGTCACCCAGAACCACTCCGGCATCGCCGAGAGCAGCGCGTTCTCGAAAACAACGACGGGGCCCGCGCCCTCCGCGTGCCAGGTCGCGTGGAGACGGGATCCGTCGGGCAGTTCCACCAGCTTCCCCGGCGGCGCCGACCGCGCCCCCACGGCCCGCGAGACCGCGTACGCCCCCGCGGCGAGGGCGGTGGCGCCCAGCAGACCCGCGGCCACCGGGCCCCGGAGCCCACGACCGGTCATGAGCCACCGAGCCCGAGCCGGGCGCGGAGCCGCCGGCGGCTGTAGTCGACGGCCGGGTAGGTTCCGGTGAAGGACCACAGAAAGCGGTTCAGGCCCATGTACCGGCCGTTGGCCAGGTGGAACGTCGCGCCTGCCGCGAGACCGGCACGCGCCACCGGCGCCGGTGCCACCAGCAGGAGCGGGAAGAGGGTCTCGGAGAGGATGACGAGCCAGGCAAGGGCTTTGGCCAGCTCGGGCCTGTCCTTGACGAACTCGTAGAAGCCGCGGTCGCCGTAGGTCCGGGTCCGCAGCACCCCGGGGATGGCCTCACCGCTGCGCCACGTCGGGGATGTCAGCTTCACCAGCCCCGAGGTCAGGTACGAGAGCGCGCTCTGGGCGGTGAGGTAGTGGGCACACGCCGCACGCACCCGGCTGTCCGAACCGGACAGCTTCTCCAGGCCGGCCACGACGAAGTTGATGAGGGCGAGCTGGTCGGAGCCGTCCATGCCGAGCCCGCCCGAGCGGACGGTGGACGCCGCGCTCGATCCGGCGAGCAGGGCCAGCAGGGCCGTCCGCTCCGCCCGGCCCGGGTTCCCGAGCAGCAGCCGGGCCGCCGCGGCGAGGCGTACCACCGGGATCACGGCATCGCTCGGCGGCTGAACGAGTTTCGAGACGACACGGCCCGCGGGACGGTCGAGAAAAGGGAACCGGATCCTGGCGATCTCCCAGGGAAGCAGATCCCCGTTGTTCTTCCGGCCGGTACGGCTCAGTTGCTCCAGTGCGGCCAGGAGCGCCCCGGCCGACGTGATGCGCTCGACCCTGCGAATGACGGATTCCAGCTCGTGCCCTGAACCTTTGATTCCTGCGACTTTCTTCCCCGAACTCAATGAACCTCGCCCATCCTGAGATATCAAAAGGATTCCGCGTCCGAATCCGCCACATGAGCCCGGCGGCCGCCCCCGAGAGCGGGCGACGGCCGCCGGTTTTCTTCTTCTCCACCGCCACGAAGTCAGCTCGCGAGCTCCGGGCGGGTCAGGCGGATCAGGCGGACAGGCGCGCCGCGATCAGCTGGTCGGCGGAGAGGCCGGCCCCGGCGGAGAGCTCGGGCATCTCGGCCGCCATGTCCGGCATGTAGCCGCCGAGCTGCGTGATCGTGGGCGTGGCCGTCACCGCCGGAATGGCGGTCGCCACGAGAACCGTCATCGGCGTGGCGAGAACGGGGCCGCTTTCCGCGTGGGCGGAGACGCCGCGGGCGTCCGGGCCGACCTCACGGTTCGCCAGGCTGGTGACGTCTGCACGAAATGACATCGCGATTCCTTCCGTAAAAAGCCCTCCGCCGAAATATGGAAGAAAAAGCAATCTCCCAGGAACGGCAAAGGGCAGGTCAAAAGGTCGCGATGATCATAGGCAGACGATTATTGAAGCAACAAGCGAAAAATAACGGAAACGAAAAATAATCGGCTGGATCCCCGCCCGGGAAATAACTCGCATTTCGGACGCCCCGAGCGTCTGTCCTGCACGTTGATCGAAACCTCCCTCCCGTGGACCCGCTGCCACGACGACTGAAAATGATCATTATTGATCGATGATGTTCGCTGAGGAGTGGAGATGCTTCTTCCCGGGAACGACAACGGCCCGGATCCCCCGTGAGGGGATCCGGGCCGCGTGAGTCAGGCCGAAGCTCAGACGAGCTCGGTGACGGTACCGCCGGCGGCGGTGATCTTCTCCTTGGCGGAGCCGGAGACGGCGTCAACCGAAACCTGCAGCGCCACGGAGATCTCGCCCTGTCCGAGGACCTTGACGAGGTGGTTGTTGCGCACGGCACCCTTGGCGACCAGGTCGGCCACGGTGACCTCGCCACCCTCGGGGTAGAGGGTCGCGAGCTTGTCCAGGTTCACGACCTGGTACTCGGTGCGGAACGGGTTCTTGAAGCCCTTGAGCTTCGGGAGACGCATGTGGAGGGGCATCTGCCCACCCTCGAAGCGCTCCGGAACCTGGTAACGGGCCTTGGTGCCCTTGGTGCCACGACCGGCGGTCTTACCCTTGGACGCCTCACCACGACCCACACGGGTCTTGGCGGTCTTGGCGCCCGGGGCGGGCCGGAGGTCATGGGCCTTCAGCGGCTTGTTCTCCGCCATGTCAGTCGACCTCCTCAACCGTCACGAGGTGGCGGACGGTGTGCACCATGCCGCGGAACTCGGGGCGGTCCTCCTTGACAACCACGTCGTTCAGGCGCTTCAGCCCGAGCGAACGAAGGGTGTCGCGGTGGTTCTGCTTGCTGCCGATGTACGACTTCGTCTGCGTGATCTTGAGGCGAGCCATTACGCACCCGCTCCCGCACGCGCACGGAGCAGAGCCGCGGGGGCGACGTCCTCGAGCGGCAGACCGCGGCGGGCCGCGATCTCCTCGGGACGCTGCAGGCCCTTGAGGGCCTCCACGGTCGCGTGCACGATGTTGATCGCGTTGTCGGAGCCGAGCGACTTCGACAGGATGTCGTGAACGCCGGCGCACTCCAGGACGGCGCGCACCGGGCCACCGGCGATAACACCGGTACCGGGGGAAGCAGGCTTCAGCAGGACGACGCCCGCAGCCTTCTCGCCCTGGATCGGGTGGGGGATGGTGCCCTGGATGCGCGGGACCTTGAAGAAGTTCTTCTTGGCCTCTTCCACGCCCTTGGCGATGGCCGCGGGAACTTCCTTGGCCTTGCCGTAGCCGACACCGACGGTGCCGTCACCGTCGCCCACCACGACCAGCGCGGTGAAGCTGAAGCGACGACCACCCTTCACAACCTTGGCGACGCGGTTGATCGCGACGACGCGCTCGACGTACGCGGTCTTCTCGGCGGCAGCTGCGCCGCCGTCACGGCCCTTCCGGTCCCGCCGCTCGCCGCCACCGGCACCGCTTCCGCGGCGCTGGGGTCCAGCCATTGGATTTACCTCTCTCTGTTACGTCCGCTGTGCGTAGGAACCGGGCTCAGAACTTCAGACCGGCTTCACGGGCGGCGTCAGCCAGAGCGGCAATCCGCCCGGCGTACTGGTTACCACCGCGGTCAAACACGACGGCCTCGACGCCTGCGGCCTTGGCGCGCTCAGCGACCAGGGCGCCGACCTGCTTGGCCTGGGTGCTCTTGTCGCCCTCGCCACCACGGATGGAGACGTCCAGGGTCGACGCCGACGCGAGCGTGTGGCCCGCGATGTCGTCGATGACCTGGGCGACCATGTGGCGGTTGGACCGCGTCACGACCAAGCGGGGGCGCTCCGGCGAACCGGAGATGTGCTTGCGGACACGGATGTGGCGACGCTTGAGGGCGGCACGCTTGTAGGCGTCGCCCTTGGCGATCTTCACGCCGTATGCCATGGCTACTTACCAGCCTTTCCGACCTTGCGGCGGATGACCTCGCCGGCGTACTTGACGCCCTTCGCCTTGTACGGGTCGGGCTTCCGCAGCTTGCGGATGTTGGCCGCGACTTCGCCGACCTTCTGCTTGTCGATTCCCTCGACGGACAGCTTGGTCGGGGACTCGACCTTGAAGGTGATGCCTTCCGGCGCCTCGACGACGATCGGGTGGCTGTAGCCCAGGGCGAACTCCAGGTTGGAGCCCTTCGCCTGGACGCGGTAACCGACACCGCTGATCTCGAGCGCCTTGGTGTATCCCTTGGTCACACCGGTGATCATGTTCGCCACCAGCGTGCGGGACAGGCCGTGGAGGGCCTTGTTCTGACGCTCGTCGTTCGGGCGGGTGACGTTGAGAACGCCGTCCTCACCCTTGGTGACCTCGATCGGCGACGCGACGGTGTGCGTGAGGGTGCCCTTGGGACCCTTCACCGCGACCGTGCGGCCATCGATGGTGACGTCCACACCGGCGGGAACCTGGATGGGGAGCTTGCCGATTCGCGACATGAGCTATTCCTCCGTTCCCGACTACCAGACGTAGGCGAGGACTTCCCCACCTACGCCCTTCTTGCTGGCCTGCTGGCCGGTCAGGAGACCGTGGGACGTGGAGATGATCGCCACGCCCAGGCCGCCGAGGACCTTCGGCAGGTTGGTGGACTTTGCGTAAACACGCAGACCCGGCTTCGAGATGCGCTTGATGCCGGCGATCGAGCGCTCGCGGTTCGGGCCGAACTTCAGCTCGAGGACGAGGTTCTTGCCGACCTCGGCGTCCTCGACCTTCCAGCCGGTGATGAAACCCTCCTGCTTGAGGATTTCCGCGATGTGCGACTTGATCTTGCTGTGCGGCATCACGACGGAGTCGTGGTACGCCGAGTTCGCGTTGCGCAGACGCGTGAGCATGTCTGCGATGGGATCAGTCATGGTCATGAATTGGCCTTCGGCCTCTCTCGCCGGGGTTTCCTGTATGCGCCATCCCTCTCCCCACTCAGTGGCGGGACGGGTGCGGTGCGGGGACCTACGGCGTAGTAAGTCGGTCTTGGGCGGCAGGCGCCCAACCCTTCAAGCCTACGGCATGAAAGGCGGGGCTCCTGCCGACCAGATGCTTACCGAGAGCTTCCGGGTACTTCCAACGCCCAGGGGGCGGAGGAGAGTTACCAGGAGCTCTTGGTCACGCCCGGCAGCTCGCCACGGTGAGCCATCTCACGGAGGCACACGCGGCACAGGCCGAACTTGCGGTAGACGGAGTGGGGCCGGCCGCAGCGCTGGCAGCGGGTGTACCCGCGGACGCCGAACTTCGGCTTACGGGCGGCCTTAGCGATCAGAGCCTTCTTCGCCACGGTCAGTTCTCCTTGAACGGGAAGCCGAGGTGACGAAGGAGGGCACGACCCTCGTCGTCGTTGGTCGCCGTGGTGACCACGGTGATGTCCATGCCCCGGACCCGGTCGATCTTGTCCTGGTCGATCTCGTGGAACATGACCTGCTCCGTGAGACCGAAGGTGTAGTTGCCACGGCCGTCGAACTGCTTCGGCGACAGACCGCGGAAGTCACGGATACGCGGCAGCGCGAGCGACAGCGTACGGTCCAGGAACTCCCACATCCGGTCACCGCGGAGGGTGACGTGGCAGCCGATCGGCTGGCCCTCGCGCAGCTTGAACTGCGCGATGGACTTGCGGGCCTTGGTGACGGCCGGCTTCTGGCCGGTGATCGTGGTGAGGTCGCGCACGGCGCCGTCGATCAGCTTGGAGTCGCGGGCGGCGTCGCCCACACCCATGTTGACCACGATCTTGACCAGGCCGGGGATCTGCATGACGTTCTCGTAGGAGAACTCCTCACGCAGCTTGCCGGCGATTTCCTCGCGGTACTTCGTCTTGAGACGCGGAGTGGTGGTGGTAGCCATCAGATGTCCTCACCCGTCCGCTTGGCAACGCGGATCTTGTTGCCTTCGTCGTCGAAGCGGTAACCGACGCGCGTGACGACCTTCTTGCCGTCCTTCTCCACGACGAGCTGAACGTTGCTCACGTGGATCGGGGCCTCGGTCGTGACGATGCCACCGGTCTGCGAACCGCGAGCGGTCTGACCGGCCTTGGTGTGCTTCTTGACCCGGTTGACACCCTCGACGAGGACACGGTCCTGAGCCGGGTAGGCCACGATGACCTTGCCCTGCTTGCCCTTGTCCTTGCCGGTGATGACCTGTACCAGGTCACCCTTCTTGATCTTCATGCTTACAGCACCTCCGGCGCGAGCGAGATGATCTTCATGAACTTCTTCTCGCGCAGCTCCCGGCCCACCGGGCCGAAGATGCGGGTGCCGCGGGGGTCGCCGTCGTTCTTCAGAATGACGGCGGCGTTCTCGTCGAAGCGGATGTACGAGCCATCCTGACGACGACGCTCCTTGACGGTGCGAACGATGACGGCCTTGACGACGTCACCCTTCTTCACGTTGCCACCGGGGATCGCGTCCTTGACGGTGGCGACGATGACGTCACCGATGCCCGCGTAGCGGCGACCCGAACCACCGAGAACACGGATGGTGAGGATTTCCTTCGCACCCGTGTTGTCGGCGACGCGAAGTCGCGACTCCTGCTGGATCACGTCTATCTCCTGATCGTCTGCCGGTTCCCGACGGGGAGCTCCGTGAATGACTTACGGAGCTCCCCGCCGAGCCTGGCGGAACTTGCCTGAGGGGAATGCCCCTCAGGAATTACTTGGCCTTCTCGAGGATCTCGACGACGCGCCACCGCTTCGTGGCGGACAGCGGCCGGGTCTCCATCAGGAGGACGCGGTCGCCGACACCGGCGGCGTTCTGCTCGTCGTGCGCCTTGAGCTTGTTCGTACGGCGGATGACCTTGCCGTACAGCGCGTGCTTGACACGGTCCTCGACAGCGACGACGACGGTCTTGTCCATCTTGTCGCTGACGACCAGACCCTCACGGGTCTTGCGGAAACCGCGGTCGGTGTTCGTCTCAGTCACAGTCTTCTCGCTCATCAGACGCTCTCCACCGTCTCGATGCCCAGCTCGCGCTCGCGCATCAGGGTGTAGATCCGGGCGATGTCCTTACGGACGGACTTGAGCCGACCGTGGTTCTCGAGCTGCCCGGTCGCCGCCTGGAAGCGGAGGTTGAACAGCTCTTCCTTGGCCTCGCGGAGCTTGTTGAGCAGCTCCTCGTTGCCCAGCTCGCGCAGCTCGGACGCCTTGGTTCCGGCCGACATCACGCCTCACCTGCCTCGCGCCGAACGATGCGGCACTTCATCGGAAGCTTGTGAGCAGCGCGGGTGAGCGCCTCACGAGCAATCTTCTCGTTCGGGTAGGACAGCTCGAACATCACCCGACCGGGCTTGACGTTCGCGATCCACCACTCGGGAGAACCCTTACCGGAACCCATGCGGGTCTCGGCGGGCTTCTTCGTCAGGGGGCGGTCCGGGTAGATGTTGATCCAGACCTTGCCGCCACGCTTGATGTGGCGGGTCATCGCGATACGAGCTGCCTCGATCTGGCGGTTCGTCACGTACGCCGGGGTCAGCGCCTGGATGCCGTACTCGCCGAACGCAACCTGCGTGCCACCCTTGGACATACCGCTGCGCTTCGGGTGGTGCTGCTTGCGGTGCTTGACCCTACGGGGGATCAGCATTTCGGTCAGGCCTCCGTTCCGGTGCTCTCGGCGGCCGGAGCGGCAGCGGCGGGAGCCTCGGCCTTGGGGGCCTCGGCAGCCGGGGCCGACTGCTGCTGCGGCTTGCGGCCGCGACCGCCACGCTCGCCACCGCGGCCACGACCGGCCGGACGGTCGGCGCCGCCACGGGCCGGGCGGTTGCCGGCGCGGGCAGCGGCGTTCTCGGCGCGGACCTCGGCGATGTTCTTGACGTCGCCCTTGTAGATCCAGACCTTCACGCCGATGCGGCCGAAGGTCGTCTTGGCCTCGAAGAAGCCGTAGTCGACGTTCGCGCGGAGGGTGTGCAGGGGCACACGGCCCTCGCGGTAGAACTCCGAGCGGGACATCTCGGCGCCGCCGAGGCGGCCACCGCACTGGATCTTGATGCCCTTGGCGCCGGCCTTCATCGAGGACTGCATGCTCTTGCGCATGGCCCGACGGAAGGAGACGCGGGAGGAGAGCTGCTCGGCGACGGCCTGGGCCACCAGCTGGGCGTCCACCTCGGGGTTCTTGACCTCGAGGATGTTCAGCTGGACCTGCTTGCCGGTCAGCTTCTCCAGCTCGCCGCGGATGCGGTCGGCCTCGGCGCCGCGGCGGCCGATGACGATGCCCGGACGAGCGGTGTGGATGTCAACGCGGACGCGGTCGCGGGTGCGCTCGATCTCCACCTTGGAGATGCCGGCCCGCTCCATGCCCTTCGTCATCATGCGACGAATGGCGACGTCTTCCTTGACGTAGTCCTTGTACAGCTTGTCGGCGTACCAACGGGACTTGAAGTCCGTGGTAATGCCGAGCCGGAACCCGTGCGGGTTTACCTTCTGGCCCATTACCGGGTTCCTTCCTTGCTGCTGACGACCACGGTGATGTGGCTGGTCCGCTTACGGATCCGGTAGGCACGGCCCTGGGCACGCGGACGGAACCGCTTCAGGGTCGGGCCCTCGTCCACGTACGCCTCGCTGATGACCAGCGAAGAGGCGTCGGTGTGGTCGTAGTTGTGTGCGGCGTTGGCAATGGCGCTGTCCAGCACCTTGCCAACCGGCACGCTCGCGGCCTGCGGGGCGAAACGCAGGACCGCCTGAGCCTCCGTGGCATCCATGCCACGGATGAGGTCCACCACGCGGCGGGCCTTCATGGGCGTGACGCGGATGTACCGCGCCTGGGCCCTGGCTTCCATGGTTGTCCCTTCGGTGTAAGTCATTAGTCGTTCCACTCCGCGATTAGCGGCGCTTCGACTTCCGGTCGTCCTTGACGTGGCCGCGGAAGGTGCGAGTCGGCGAGAACTCGCCGAGCTTGTGGCCGACCATCGACTCGGTGACGAACACCGGGACGTGGATCTTGCCGTTGTGCACCGCGATGGTGTGACCCAGCATGGCCGGGACGATCATCGAGCGACGGGACCAGGTCTTGATGACGTTCTTGGTGCCTGCCTCGTTCTGAACTTCCACCTTCTTGATGAGGTGGCCGTCGACGAAGGGCCCCTTCTTGAGACTGCGCGGCATCTAAACCCGCTCCTAGCGCTTCTTGTTCGTCTTGCGGCGGCGGACGATGTACTTGTTCGATGCCTTCTTCGGCGAACGAGTACGACCCTCCTTCTGACCCCACGGCGAGACCGGGTGGCGACCACCGGAGGTCTTGCCCTCACCACCACCGTGCGGGTGGTCAACCGGGTTCATCGCGACACCGCGGACGGTCGGGCGGACGCCCTTCCAGCGCATGCGGCCGGCCTTGCCCCAGTTGATGTTCGACTGCTCGGCGTTGCCGACCTCGCCGATCGTGGCGCGGCAGCGGGCGTCGACCAGGCGGATCTCACCGGACGGCATGCGGAGGTGGGCCATGGTGCCCTCCTTCGCCAGCAGCTGCACGGAGGCACCCGCGGAACGGGCGAACTTCGCGCCGCCGCCGGGCCGCAGCTCGATGGCGTGGATGGTCGTACCGACCGGGATGTTGCGCAGCGCCAGGTTGTTGCCGGGCTTGATGTCGGCGGCCGGGCCGTTCTCGACACGGTCGCCCTGCGACAGACCACGGGGGGCGATGATGTAGCGCTTCTCGCCGTCCGCGTAGTGCAGGAGCGCGATGCGCGCGGTGCGGTTGGGGTCGTACTCGATGTGCGCGACCTTGGCCGGCACGCCGTCCTTGTCGTGACGACGGAAGTCGATCACTCGGTAGGCGCGCTTGTGGCCACCGCCCTGGTGGCGAACGGTCACACGACCGGCGTTGTTACGGCCGCCCTTGCTGTGCAGGGGGCGGACCAGCGACTTCTCCGGCGTGGACCGCGTGATCTCGACAAAGTCGGCGACGCTGGAGCCACGACGGCCCGGGGTCGTCGGCTTGTACTTGCGGATACCCATTTCTCAGTCCTCGTCCGATTCCGGACGACTCGACCTCCGTCAGGAGGTCGGGCCGCCGAAGATGTCGATACGGTCGCCCTCGGCGAGGGTCACGATGGCGCGCTTCGTGTCGGCGCGCTTGCCGAAACCGGTGCGGGTGCGCTTGCGCTTGCCCTGCCGGTTGATCGTGTTGACCCCGGTGACCTTGACCGAGAAGACCGCTTCCACGGCCTGCTTGATCTGGGTCTTGTTGGAGCCGGGCGCGACGATGAACGTGTACTTGTTCTCGTCGAGCAGCGCGTAGCTCTTCTCGGAAACAACCGGCTTGACGAGAACGTCGCGCGGGTCCGTGAAGGTCTTGCTGGTAACGGTCGCCTCGCTCATCAGGCGTCGCTCCCTTCGGTCTCAGCGGTCTGGGGGCCAGACACGAAGGACTCGAAGGCGGCCTGGGTGAAGACCACGTCGTCAGAGACGATCACGTCGTACGTGTTCAGCTGGCCCGGCTCCAGGATGTGCACCTGGGGCAGGTTGCGGGCGGACAGCCACGCGGCCTCGTCGGCGCGGTCGACGACCAGGAGCAGGTTCTTGCGCTCCGAGATCTTGCCGAACAGCGTCTTGGCGGCCTTGGTGGAGACGGCACCCTCGACCACGCCGGTGACGACGTGGATGCGGGAGTGACGGGCCCGGTCCGAGAGGGCACCGCGCAGGGCGGCGGCCTTCATCTTCTTCGGGGTCCGCTGCGAGTAGTCACGCGGCTGCGGGCCGTGGACGACGCCACCGCCGGCGAACTGCGGCGCGCGGGTCGAGCCCTGGCGCGCGCGGCCGGTGCCCTTCTGGCGGTACGGCTTGCGGCCACCACCACGGACCTCGCCGCGGGTCTTGGTCTTGTGCGTGCCCTGACGGGCAGCTGCCAGCTGGGCGACGACGACCTGGTGGATCAGCGGAACGCTGGTCTTGGCGTCGAAGATCTCCGCGGGGAGCTCGACGGTACCGGCCTTGTCGCCTGCCGGCGAAAGGATGTCAATGGTGCTCATTACCTCAAGCCCCCTTGGCCGCGGTACGGACCAGGACGAGGCCGCCGTTCGGACCGGGGACTGCGCCCTTGATGAGGAGCAGACCCTTCTCCGCGTCAACCGCGTGGATGGTCAGGTTCTGGGTGGTGACACGCTCGTTGCCCATGCGACCCGCCATGCGCATGCCCTTGAAGACACGGCCGGGAGTGGCACAGCCACCGATGGAGCCAGGCATGCGGTGCACACGGTGGGCACCGTGGGACGCCTTGCCGCCCTTGAAGTTGTGACGCTTCATGACACCGGCGAAGCCCTTGCCCTTGCTCTTGCCCGTGACGTCGACCTTGACGCCGGACTCGAACACCTCGGCGGTGACTTCCTGGCCGAGCGTGTACTCGCTGGCGTCGGCGGTGCGGAGCTCCACCAGGTGGCGGCGCGGGGTCACGTCGGCCTTGGCGAAGTGGCCCTTGAGGGGCTTGTTCACCTTGCGGGGGTCGATCTCGCCGAAGGCGATCTGGACTGCCTCGTAGCCGTCGGTGTCGTTGGTGCGGACCTGGGTGACGACACAGGGCCCGGCCTTGACGACGGTCACCGGGACGACCCGGTTGTTCTCGTCCCAGACCTGGGTCATGCCGAGCTTCTCGCCCAGGACGCCCTTAATGTTCTTAGCCATCTCGCGCGTCACCTCAGAGCTTGATCTCGATGTCGACGCCCGCCGGCAGGTCGAGGCGCATCAGCGAGTCAACCGTCTTCGGCGTGGGGTCGAGGATGTCGATGAGGCGCTTGTGCGTGCGCATCTCGAAGTGCTCGCGCGAGTCCTTGTACTTGTGCGGCGACTTGATGACGCAGTACACGTTCTTCTCAGTGGGCAGCGGCACCGGGCCCGCGACCGACGCACCAGTGCGGGTCACCGTCTCGACGATCTTCTTCGCCGAGGAGTCGATGACCTCGTGGTCGTAGGCCTTGAGCCGGATGCGGATCTTCTGTCCCGCCATGGCTACTAGTAGTCCTGTCTCTCGCTAACGCTCTGGCCACCCGGGGGCTCTGACGACTCCGTCTCCGACCCACGCGGTCGGGCGTGTCGCATCCCCTCTACGCAGATCTCCCGAAGGATTTCCCAACCAAGGGGGTGCGGGCCCGAGGACCGCAGGACCGGGGGCGGAACACCCACCGGGTGCCTGGCCGGTGCCCCGCTGACGCTTCCCGGAAGATTCCCGTACGTCCGACCCGCAAGGGGTCGACGAGTACTGTGGGACTCGCTTCCGGTCCTCCCGGCGGGAGGCGCGCAGCATTGACACTCAACCGAGCAACCTGGTCAGTGTGCCATACGGGGCGCGGGCCTGGCCAATCGGGCGGAGGATCTTACCCCGCGTGGTCGCCCGGTCAAACGCGGGCACGCGGCGGTGCGCACGGAGACTCCGCTTCCGCCGGCCGCGCCGGGGGTCACGGCCGCCGCTCCCCCGCCCGCACGGCCCGCCGCCGCTCCCGGAAATCCGGTCGAGCACCGCGCCGCCCCGCCCCTACAGTGACCGGTCGGGCACACCGTCGTCACCAGGGGCTTCCATCATGCGTACGCACTATCCGCGCACCGCGCACCTGCCCTGGTCCCCCGGGGCCACCTCGGACGACGTGCGGATCGCGGACCTCTCCGGGCTGACCGGCCGCGAGGTCGTCGTCACCGAGAAGCTGGACGGCGAGAACACCACGCTCTACCCCGACGGGCTCCACGCCCGCTCCCTCGACTCCGCCCACCACCCCTCACGGGGCTGGGTGAAGGCCCTCCAGGGCCGGATCGGGGCCCGCATCCCCGCCGGGCGGCGGATCTGCGGCGAGAACGTGTTCGCCCGTCACTCCCTGCCGTACGACGGCCTGGAGAGCTACTTCTACGGCTTCTCCGTCTGGGACGGGGAGCGGTGCCTGGACTGGGACCGGACCGTGGCGTTCCTGCGCGACCTGGGGATACCGGTGCCGCCCGTGCTGTGGCGCGGGGTGTTCGACGCCCGCGCCGAGAAGGCCCTGCGGGCGCTGCGGCCGGACACCGGGCGGCAGGAGGGGTACGTCGTGCGCCCCGCCGACGGCTTCGACGCCCCGGACTTCGGCCGCCTGGTCGCGAAGTGGGTGCGCCCCGGCCATGTACGGACCGACACGCACTGGATGCACGCCGCCGTGGTGGAGAACGGGCTCGGCCCGGCCGCCGCCCTGTGGGCCGTACGGTCCGGGGCCCCGGTCGACGCGGCGGCGCTGGCCGCCGCGACGGGCACGGAGGCGGGGGACGCCGGGGCCGCCCGCGCGACGGCCGCGGCCCTCGACGCGGCGGGCCGCACCGGCGACGACCGGCTCGCCGGGGTGCTGGCCGCGCTGCTGCGCCGTTCGCCCCGTGCCGCGCTGGCGCCCGCGCTGGCCCGGACGGTGGGGATGCCGCTCGCCCGGCGCGTCGCCGACCTCGTCGGGCTCCACCCCTCGCTGCACCGCCCTTACCCGGACGAGGAGCGCCGCACGGGCCTGGTCCGGATGTCGTTCGCCGCCGATCTGCCGCTGCTGCACACCCTGGCCGCCGCGGTCGCACAGGACGACGGGGCCCGCGAGCAGGTGGAGTGGTCGGCGCTGCACGCGGAGGAGCTGCGGGAGCCCGAGGGGCTGCGGGAGGTCTTCGCGGACCTGGCGCCGGACGCCGCCGACCGCTGTGTGGCGCAGGCCCGCGAGGCGTACGCGCTGGGCCGGGTCGCCACCGCCGAGGAGGCGGTCGCGGCGACCTGGCGGTGGCGGTCGGGGGACTTCCCGCGCCTGGTCCACCTGGTCGGCCCGTCCGGCAGCGGCAAGAGCACCTTCGCCCGCGGCCTGCCCGGGGTCGGCGCGTACGTCTCGCTGGACGACCTGCGGCTGGCCCGGGGTTCGCGCGCCGACCAGAAGGCCAACGGCGAGGTGCTGCGCGAGGGGCTCGACCGGCTGGACGCCGCGCTCGCCGCGGGCGGCACGGTCGTCTGGGACGCCACCTCGCTCAACGTGCACCAGCGTTCCCTGGTGCACGCGGTCGCCCGGCGCCGGGACGCGCTGCTCACGCACGCCGTGGCCCTGGTCGACGAGGCGGAGCTGCTGCGCCGCAACGGCCGGCGCGACCACCCGGTGCCCCCGGAGGTACTGGCCTCCCAGCTGCACCGGTTCGTCCCCCCGTACCCCGGCCAGGCGCACCGCACCTGGTACGTCGGCGCGAGCGGAACCGTGGAGGACAGGGCGTAGCGATGGAGGGCAGGGCGTAGATGCGTACCAGCGAGGAGATCTACCACCGGGTCCGCTGGGACACCAGGTTCGACCCGGCGCGCTTCGTGATGGGCGTGGCGCAGCGCGGGACGGTGCCCAAGCGGGTGCCGCTGCCCCGGTTCACGCCGGGCGGGGACATCCCCTGGCACCGGGTGCTGTTCTTCGAGGCGGACGGCGAGGTGGTGTGGGACCGGTCCTCGGGGGTGGACCGGATCGACGCGACGGACGCCGGACGGGTGCGCGCCCCGCGCCGGCTGCCGTCCCCGTACTTCACCTCCCGCGCGCCGCACGCGTACTCCGCCTCGCGGGCCGCCTGGACGCCGGTGCCCGAGGACGCGCCCGCGCCCCCGCCGGCCTCCGGTCCCCCGGCCCTGCTGACCTGGAACACCCTCTGGGACCGCTACGACAGCGACCGCATCGACACCGCCCGCCGCAGGCCGCTCCTGCTCGACGCGCTGCAGGCCGCGGACGCCGACGTCATCGCCCTCCAGGAGGCCGAGCCCGCCCTGCTCGCCCTGCTGCTGGCGGCGCCGTGGGTCCGCCGGGACTACACGTTCTGGGCCGATCCGGCGGGCCGGGACGTCGCCGACTGCGGTCTGCTGCTGCTCAGCAGGCTTCCGGTGCGGGAGGCGGGGCTGCACGCGCTCGGCCCGCACAAGGCGGTCGCGGCCGTCGTCGTGGAGACCTCCGAGGGGCCCTTCACGGTCGCGGTCACCCATCTCAGCAGCGACCACTCGTCGAACGGTGCCGCCCGGCGCGATGCCGAACTGACCGATCTGGCAACGGGGTTGGCGGCGGTCGAGGGCGACGTGGCACTGCTCGGCGACTTCAACGACGGCGGGGACACCCCGCAGGAGCGGCTGGGGATGGCGGACGCCTGGAGCCGGGTGCACGGCGCCGGTGACCGGACGCCGACCTTCGACCCCTCGGTCAACCCGCTGGCCGCGGTCTCCTCGCTGACCGGGCGCGCGTCCCGGCTGGACCGGGTGCTGCTCCGTTCGGAGCGGCTGCGCCCGGTGTCGGCGGTGCTGCTGGGCGACACGGCGGCGCCGGACGGGCTGTACGTCTCGGACCACTTCGGGGTCCGGGTCGAGCTGGCCCGCATCGCCGCCGGGGCGCCCGAGGCCGGTGATTCGGCGGAGGCGGAGACGGAAGCGGAGACGGAAGCTGCCGTCGCCGCGGAGGGCGCGCTCGCGGCGGAGATCGTGCGCCGGGTGGCCGCCGCCCTGCCCGAGGCCCGCGTCCACCTGGTCGGTTCGCGCCGGACGGGGTGCGCGCTGCCCGGCGCCGACGTGGACCTGGTCGCTGCGCTGCCGGGCGACGGGGACCTGCCGGGGGTGCGGGCGCGCTTGGCCGCCGCGCTGCCGGAGGCCGCCGGGGTGCGCGAGGTGACCGGGGCCCGGGTGCCCGGTCTGCGCTTCGAGGCGGACGGGCTCGGGGTGGACCTGGTGACCGTCGCGACGGGCGACGTGCCCCCGGCCGAGGCGGTGGCCTGCCGCACCGAGGCGGGTGCGGCGGCGGCCGTCGCGCTCAGCGCGGTGAGCGACGCGGACGCCGTGCTCGCGGCGGCGGACCCGCACCGGGAGGCGTTCGTCCGGCTCGCCCGCGACGTGAAGGCGTGGGCCCGGGCGCGCGGCCTGGACTCCGCCCCGTGCGGCGGGCTGCCCGGCCTCGCCTGGTCGGTGCTCGCGGCCCGTACCGCCCGCGAGTCGGGCGACCTGCCGCCGCTCGCCCTGCTGCGGCACTTCTTCGCGACCTGGGCGGCGTGGGACTGGGACCGCCCGGTCGGTGGCGACCGGCCTTCCGGCGACGCCGACGGGCGCCCCCTCACCGTGCTGACCCCGACCGCCCCCGTGCGTTCCTGCACCGCACAGGTCTCGGCGGCGGGCCGCGACCTCGTCACCGAGGAACTCTTCCGCGCCTGGGAGGTCCTGGACTCCGCCGCCGACTCCGGCCCCGTACCGCGTTCCCTGCTCTGCGCCCCGCCGCCGCTGCGCGAACGGCACGCGGCCTGGGCGGTCGTCCCGGTGCGGCGGGGCGCGGACGAGGGCCGCTTCCGGGGCCGCCTCCTGGCCCTGCTCGCCGCCCTCGCCGACGCGGGCTCCCCGGACGCCCACGCCTGGCCCCGGCCGTACGCCGTCGACGCCTCCCACGTCCAGTACGCCATCGGCCTCGGCCGCACCCCGCCCGACGCGTCACGGCTGGCGGAGATCGGCGGCGAACTGCTGCGCGGCATCCCGGGGGCGGAACTGCGCCGGGCGGACGGGGGCGAGGTACGGGGCCTGCGGTGAGTACCGGCCCGCGCGGGGCCGGGTAACGGCGTCCGGTAGAGACTTCCGCCGACAGCGACGAGCCCCCGGTCCGCACCGGCCGGGGGCGGGGCCCGGTCACGCCGGTGGACATGGTCCGAGAAGTCACCCGAACCGGATATTCCGCTTGTGTCCCGTCCCACGGCCCGGACCAGGCAACCCTCCCCCGTCGATCTCCGTCTATCCCCCCGCGGCAACCGCTCACCCCCCTCCGGCGGTCCGCACGCGAATCGGCACGCAGCACAGGGTCGCCCGGCCGCCCGCTGCGGGGGAACGGACGGAGCACGGTGTGACGGATCGACCCTTGTCGCGCGCATCCCGCACGGGAACGACGCGGCGCACCCTGATGACGGCGGCGGTCGGCGCGACCGGACTCGCGGCCCTCACCGCCTGCGCGACGCCCTCCTCGCCCCGCCGTCGCGACCCGGCCGCGAACCCCCTGCCCGGCCTGCCGATCAGCACCGCGCACCCGGCCCTGATGATGCAGTTCCTCGCCCACCCGGACGACGACCTGTACTTCATGAACCCGGACACCCAGCAGGCCCTGGACGCCGGTACGCCCCTCGTCTGCGTCTATCTGACCGGCGGCGAGGCCGACGGCGTCAACCGAATACCCGGCCGCCCCACGCCCCCGCCCGACAAGGCCGCGTACTCCTCGTCCCGCCACCAGGGGCTCCGCCAGGCGTACGCGACCCTGCTCGGCCTCGACCGGTTCACGGCGTGGGACAAGTCCGTCGTCGAACTGCACGACGGCCACCGCGCCGAGATCAACACCCTCTCCTCCGGCGGCCGCAGGGTCGAGCTGATCTTCCTCAACACCGCCATGCACACCTCGTACGGCCGTCTCGGGCTGCCCAGCCTCTGGCAGGACCGACGGCTCGTCCTGCGCACCGTCGTCGCCGACGACTCCCCGCTGACGAAGGCGGGCTCGTACACCTACGACGGGCTGATCGACGTGCTGGTCGGGCTCCTGGACCGGTACCGGCCCAGCGTCGTGCACACCCTGGACCCGGACCCGGACATCCAGCACAGCAGCGAGGCCGTCCGCCGCCGGGACAGCGAGCAGCCGGGCTACTCCGACCACCCCGACCACACCGCCGCCGCGTCGTTCACCTGGGCGGCGCTGATCCGGTGGGTGGCGCGGTCCACCCGGGACGGCGGCGGGGTACCGGCCTTCACCACCACGTCGTTCCGGGCGTACTACAACCGGCACTGGCCGAAGAACCTGCCGCCCGCGGTGCTGGCCGAGAAGGCCTCGCACCTGGTGCCCTACGGCGGCTCGGTGGACTGGCGGTGCGGCAACCCCGCGGGCTGCGGGGACTACAACGTGGGCGGCGACCGGCCGTTGACCAACCGCAAGGGGTGGGTGCGGTCCACCCACCACCGCCACCCGGGCCCCCGGGCGCGGGTCGCCGCCGGGGCGGACGGCCGGCTCACCCTGTACGGGGTGCTGGGGCTGCGCGCGGCCCGGTGGCGCGAGAGCGCGCCCGGCAGCGGGCTCTTCGAGGCGGCGGACGACCTCGGCGGCGGTCCGCTCGCCCCGGTGCTGGGCTCGGCGGCGACGGCGGACGGGCGGCACCTGCTGTTCGGGCTGCGGTTCGCGGCGCTCGGCGGGCACGGCTCGGACAACGAGCGCGAGATCGTGCTGCTGGAGCAGGGCGCACCGGGCGGCCCCTTCCGCGCCTGGCGCGGGCTCGGCAACCCCTCCGCCGGGGCGGACCACGGGCGGCGGATCGGCGTGCCCGTCGCCGTGGCGGCCCCGGACGGCCGCGTCCACCTCTTCGTACGGAACGCGGAGAAGGGGCTGAGCACCCGGGTGCGCGACGCGGGGTCCGGGCGCTGGAGCGAGTGGCGCGATCTGGGCGGCGGCGAGGTGCAGGACGGGCTGACCGCAGTCGTGGACACGGCGGGGTGCGTCCATGTGTACGCGGCCGGGCACCACTTCGTGCACCACTGGACCCAGGACACCCCGGACACCGACGTCACCGCCCGTGCCCAGTTCACGGACGCTCCCACACCGGCGCACGCCCCCGGCGCGCTCCCCGCGCCGGACGGGTCCGTGGAGCTGTACTACCGGCCCGCCGCACGGTCGGAGCTCGCCGTCGTACGGTCCGGCGGCGGTCCCGCGCCCCGCTTCGGGGGGTACGGTCCGGTGACCGCCGCCGCCGCGCCGGGCGGCCCGGTCCTGCTGGGCCGGACCACGGAGGGCCGCATCCGGCTGCGGACCGCCGCGGGCTCCGCCGTACGGTCGCGGGGGCCGGTCGCCCTGGATGGCACCGCGCTCCACGTCGGCGCTGACGGGCGGCCGGTCGTCGTGGGGGTCGGGGCGGACGCCGCACCCTGGGCGTGGCGCCCGTAGAGGTGGGCGACTCCCCCCAACTGCCGTTCCATAAGGCCGCGTTATTCCCAAACGCTAGTACCTCTGCCTCGTCGCGCTCCGGCACCCTGTTGCCCACCATCCCCCATGGACACGCCAACCCCAGCGTGTCGCGCGAAACGAGGAAGCATGCGTATATCCAGGCTCGTGCCCGCTGCCGCCGCCGCAGCGGCCTGTGTCCTCGCCCTCTTCGCACCGTCCGCGTCGGCCGCCCCGGAGCCCCCGCTCCAGGACTCCCCGCCGCCCACCACCCAGATCATCGGCGGCGGCCAGGCGACCAACGCCCCCTGGGCCGCCCGTCTCTTCTCGAACGGCAGGGAGACCTGTTCGGCGACGATCATCGCGCCGACCTGGATCCTCACCGCCAAGCACTGTGTCGCCGGCGGCGGCCTGTCGTTCCGCATCGGCAGCCTCGACCAGCACAGCGGCGGCGTGGTCGCCAACGGCGCCCAGACCTACACGCACGGCTCGGACCTGGCACTGGTGCGCCTGGACCGTTCCGTGCAGGCGACCTACTCCCGCCTCGGCTCGCCCGGCTCGGTGAGCATCGGGCAGAGCGTCCAGGTCTGGGGCTGGGGCGCCACCTCGCAGTGCGGCTCCGAGGCCAACTGCCAGTCGCGCTACCTGAAGGTCGCCAACGTGACGGTCACCGGCGGCTGCAGTGACGCGTACGGCGGCTCGGCGATCTGCGCCCGGCGCGGCAACGGCATCACCGCGGGCGGCGACTCCGGCGGCCCGATGACCGCGAACGGCATCCAGGTCGGCGTCGCCTCCACCAGCGACCGGCAGACCACGACCGCGTACACGAACGTCACCGCGTACCGGTCCTGGATCCAGTCGATCGCGGGCGTCTGACCGACGCCGCCGACCGGGACGACGGGCACCTGACCGGCCCGCCGTCCCCGTGAACCGCAGGGCCCCGGTACCTCGCCGCTCCGAGGTGCCGGGGCCTGCGCCCGTTCCTGGCCCCGCGCGATCCGTACCGCGTCGACGGGGGTGCGGACGTGCGGCTTGCCGACCGTCGACGAGAACCGGTTGCGTATGGTGCCGACGCCGGGGAACAGCTCGGCGACGATCCCCGGGAGTGCGCCCCGGCGGCCCCGGCGCCCGGCCCCCGGTCCGGGCCGCGGTTGACCCTCGACCTGGTCAAGGGCCCAGAGTTCCGGACGTGGAGAACGACATGCGCAGCATCGGCGAGATGGCCCGTGACAGCGGACTGGGCGTGAGCGCCCTGCGGTTCTACGACGGGGCCGGCGTGCTGGTCCCGGCCCGGGTGGACCCGGACAGCGGCTACCGCTGGTACGGGCCCGAACAGCTCGCGGAGGCCGTGCTGCTGGCCGGGCTGCGCCGGACCGGCATGCCGCTGGCGGACGTCCGGCTGGTGCTGGCCGGGTGGTCCGCCGCCGACACCGAACTGATCCGGACGCTGCTCCGGACGCATCTGCACCGGCTCGAAACAGGTCTGTCCGATGCCCGCGCCGAGTTCTCCCGGATCCGAGCCGTACTCGAACGCAGGGAGAACCCCATGGCCTCGCCCCACTCCACGACGCTCCGGTCGACCGTCTCCGGCCCCGGACTGGCCGCCGCCCTGGACGCGGTCCGTTTCGCCGTGGGCACCGACCCCGAGCTCCCCATGCTGCACGGCGTGCTGTTCGACTTCGAGGACGACGGGCTCCGGGTCGTGGCCACCGACCGCTACCGGCTGGCCGTCGCGCGCACCGGTGCGACCGGGCACGAGGGTCCCGGTGCACAGGTCGTCGTGCCGTCCCCGCTCGTCGACGCGATGCGGGCGCTGCTCACCGACGACGCGGCCACCCGCCTCACCGTGGACGGCGACCGCGTGGCCCTGGAGGCGGGCGACCGCCAGGTGGCGGGCCAGTGCCTCGACCACGGCTTCCCCGACCACCGCCGCCTCGTCCGCCTGCCGGCCGGGCGCCGGGTGACCGTCGACGTCCCGGCCCTCCGGCAGGCCGTCGAGAACGGCCCCGTCCATACGGACGACACGGCCCGCGGACAGGACGGGCCGCACGGCGGGATCAGCCTGCTCACGCTGGCCGACGACGGCACCGTGACCGTCCACGAGGAGGCCGACGGCCACCGGGACGACGTCATCGCCCTCAACCGGGAGTTCCTGCTGCACGCCCTCGCCGCCGGGGCCCGGGACCGGCTGGTCCTGGAGCTGGGCACGCCGACCGCCCCCGTCGCGATCCGCCGGACCGACTCCGAGGACACCTTCTCCCTGCTGATGCCCGTCCGGCTGGACGACTGACCCGGGGCCCGGCATCCGGCACCCCTGCCCACCGCGGAAAACCCCCGGACACACCGAAGGGCCCCGGTCCACCGCTCGCGCGGCGGGCCGGGGCCCTTCTTGGTGCTCTGTACGGAGCAACCAGGTCAGACGGTCAAGTAATTACTTGACGATCTTGGTGACCTGGCCGGCGCCCACGGTCCGGCCACCCTCACGGATGGCGAACTTCAGGCCCTCCTCCATGGCGACCGGCTGGATCAGCTGGACCGACATGACGGTGTTGTCGCCCGGCATGACCATCTCGGTGCCCTCGGGGAGGGTCACGACGCCGGTCACGTCCGTGGTACGGAAGTAGAACTGCGGGCGGTAGTTGTTGAAGAACGGGGTGTGACGGCCACCCTCGTCCTTCGACAGGATGTAGGCCTGGGCCTCGAACTCGGTGTGCGGCGTGACCGAACCGGGCTTGATGATGACCTGGCCGCGCTCGACGTCCTCGCGCTTGATGCCACGGAGGAGCAGACCGACATTCTCACCGGCCTGGCCCTCGTCGAGCAGCTTGCGGAACATCTCGATGCCGGTGACCGTGGTGGTGGTCTTCTCCTGCTTGATACCGACGATGTCGACGGTCTCGTTGACCTTGAGGACACCACGCTCGATACGACCGGTGACGACGGTGCCACGACCGGTGATCGTGAAGACGTCCTCGATCGGCATCAGGAACGGCTTGTCGACGTCACGCTCGGGCTGCGGGATCGCCTCGTCGACGGCGGCCATCAGGTCGAGGACCGACTGGCCCCACTCCTTGTCGCCCTCGAGCGCCTTGAGCGCGGAGACCTTGACGACCGGAACGTCGTCGCCCGGGAACTCGTACTCGGAGAGGAGCTCACGGACCTCGAGCTCGACGAGCTCCAGGATCTCCTCGTCGTCCACCATGTCGGCCTTGTTCAGGGCGACGACGATGTACGGAACGCCGACCTGGCGGGCCAGGAGCACGTGCTCCTTGGTCTGCGGCATCGGGCCGTCGGTGGCGGCGACCACGAGGATGGCGCCGTCCATCTGCGCGGCACCGGTGATCATGTTCTTGATGTAGTCCGCGTGACCCGGGCAGTCGACGTGCGCGTAGTGACGCGACTCCGTCTGGTACTCGACGTGCGCGATCGAGATGGTGATACCGCGCTGGCGCTCCTCGGGAGCCTTGTCGATCTGGTCGAAGGCCGAGGCCTCGTTCAGGTCCGGGTACGCGTCGTGCAGCACCTTGGTAATGGCGGCCGTGAGGGTCGTCTTACCGTGGTCGATGTGACCGATGGTGCCGATGTTGACGTGCGGCTTAGTCCGCTCGAACTTCGCCTTCGCCACTGGGTCCTCCTGTGGAGTGGTTCTGTACGCCTTGCTTCATCGGCGCCAGGTGATCTTTGCTGGGATGCCGGGCCCGGGGGCATTCAACACATTGCTTTCGCTCTGCGAGGAATGCCCCACCAGGCTCCGGTGACAAGCCTAAAGCGTGAGCTCGGGAGAGTTACTCGCCCTTGGCCTTCGCGATGATCTCCTCGGCGACGTTCCGCGGAACCTCGGCGTAGGAGTCGAACTGCATCGAGTAGCTTGCGCGACCCGAGGTCTTGCTGCGGAGGTCTCCGACGTAGCCGAACATCTCCGAGAGGGGCACGAGGCCCTTCACGACGCGAGCGCCGCTGCGCTCCTCCATGGCCTGGATCTGGCCACGGCGGGAGTTGATGTCGCCGATGACGTCACCCATGTAGTCCTCGGGCGTGGTGACCTCGACGGCCATCATCGGCTCGAGGAGAACCGGGGACGCCTTCCGCGCGGCCTCCTTGAAGGCCTGCGAACCGGCGATCTTGAAGGCCAGCTCGGAGGAGTCGACCTCGTGGTAGCCACCGTCGAGAAGAATGACGCGGACGCCCGTCATCTCGTAGCCGGCCAGGATGCCGAACTGCATGGCTTCCTGGGCACCCGCGTCCACCGAGGGGATGTACTCCCGGGGGATGCGGCCACCGGTGACCTTGTTGACGAACTCGTACGAGGCCTCGCCGCCCTCGATGGGCTCGATCGCGATCTGCACCTTGGCGAACTGACCGGTACCACCGGTCTGCTTCTTGTGGGTGTAGTCGACGCGCTCGACGGTCTTGCGGATCGTCTCGCGGTACGCGACCTGCGGCTTGCCGACGTTCGCCTCGACGCGGAACTCGCGCTTCATGCGGTCGACGAGCACCTCGAGGTGAAGCTCGCCCATACCGCCGATGACGGTCTGGCCGGTCTCCTCGTTGGTGTGCACCTGGAAGGAGGGGTCCTCCTCCGAGAGACGCTGGATGGCGACACCCAGCTTCTCCTGGTCACCCTTGGACTTCGGCTCGATCGCGACCTCGATGACCGGCGCCGGGAAGTCCATGGACTCCAGGATCACCGGGTTCTTCTCGTCGCAGAGCGTCTCACCGGTGGTGGTCTGCTTCAGACCCATGACGGCGATGATGTCGCCGGCGCCCACCGACTCGATCTCCTCACGCTTGTTCGCGTGCATGCGGTAGATCTTGCCGATGCGCTCCCTCTTGCCCTTGACGGAGTTCAGCACCGAGGTGCCGGACTCCAGGCGGCCCGAGTAGACCCGGACGAAGGTGAGCTTGCCGAGGTGCGGGTCGCTCATGATCTTGAACGCCAGCGCCGCGAGGGGCTCCTCGTCGGACGGCTTGCGCTTGACGACGACCTCGGCGTCCTTGACGTCCTGGCCCTCGATGGCCTCGACGTCCAGGGGCGAGGGGAGGTAGCGCACGACGGCGTCGAGCAGGGGCTGAACGCCCTTGTTCTTGAACGCGGTGCCGCAGAACACCGGGGTGACGGTCGTCTCGCCGCCCTTGCCGGAGTTGATGGTGATGCGACGGATGCCCTCGTAGAGCTGCTCCACGGAAGGCTCTTCGCCCTCCAGGTAGAGCTCCATGAGCGCCTCGTCGTTCTCCGCGGCGGCCTCGAGGAGCTTGCCGCGGTACTCCTCGGCCTGCTCCGCGAGCTCGGCCGGGATGTCGACGATGTCGTACGCCTCGCCCTTGGTCGCTTCCGCGGGGTAGACGAACGCCTTCATCGTCACGAGGTCGACGACACCCGTGAAGTCGGCCTCGGCACCGATCGGGAGCTGCATGACGATCGGGGTCGCGCCGAGGCGGTCCGTGATCATCTCGACGCAGCGGAAGAAGCTGGCACCGGTACGGTCGAGCTTGTTGACGAAGCAGATGCGCGGCACGCCGTAGCGGTCCGCCTGACGCCAAACGGTCTCGGACTGCGGCTCGACGCCCGCGACACCGTCGAACACGGTGACGGCGCCGTCGAGGACGCGGAGCGAACGCTCCACCTCGACGGTGAAGTCGACGTGACCCGGGGTGTCGATGATGTTGATGGTGTGGTCAACATCGTTGAGCGGCCAGTGGCAGGTCGTCGCGGCGGACGTGATCGTGATGCCGCGCTCCTGCTCCTGCTCCATCCAGTCCATCGTGGCAGCGCCGTCGTGGACTTCACCGATCTTGTACGAAACGCCGGTGTAGAACAGGATCCGCTCGGTGGTGGTCGTCTTGCCCGCGTCGATGTGGGCCATGATCCCGATGTTGCGGACCTTGGCCAGGTCAAGCGAAGTGGTGGCCATAAGGCTCAGTCTTCTCTCGGTCTCGATGTGGGTAGCGACTACCAGCGGTAGTGCGCGAAGGCCTTGTTGGACTCGGCCATCTTGTGGGTGTCCTCACGCTTCTTGACGGCAGCGCCAAGACCGTTGGAGGCGTCGAGCAGCTCGTTCATGAGGCGCTCGGTCATGGTCTTCTCGCGGCGGGCGCGGGAGTAACCCACGAGCCAGCGCAGCGCGAGGGTGGAGGCGCGACCGGGCTTGACCTCGATCGGCACCTGGTAGGTGGCGCCACCGACACGGCGGGACTTGACCTCGAGCGAGGGCTTGACGTTCTCAAGCGCGCGCTTCAGCGTGATGACCGGGTCGTTGCCGGTCTTCTCGCGGAGGCCCTCCATGGCGCCGTACACGATCCGCTCGGCGGTGGAACGCTTGCCGTCCAGCAGGATCTTGTTGATCAGCGAGGTGACAAGAGGAGAGTTGTAGACCGGGTCGATGATGACCGGGCGCTTCGGGGCAGGGCCCTTACGAGGCATTCTTACTTCTCCTTCTTGGCGCCGTAGCGGCTGCGGGCCTGCTTGCGGTTCTTGACACCCTGGGTGTCAAGGGAGCCGCGGATGATCTTGTAACGAACACCCGGCAGGTCCTTCACACGGCCACCACGCACGAGCACGATGGAGTGCTCCTGCAGGTTGTGTCCCTCACCCGGGATGTAGGCCGTGACCTCGATACCGGAGGTCAGACGCACACGCGCGACCTTACGGAGCGCCGAGTTCGGCTTCTTCGGGGTGGTCGTGAACACACGCGTGCAGACGCCGCGGCGCTGGGGCGAACCCTCGAGTGCGGGCGTCTTGTTCTTCTCGACCTTGTCCTGCCGGCCCTTCCGGACCAGCTGCTGGATCGTAGGCACTACTTCTCCGGTTTCTGTGTGCCGTTCGTGAAACTAACCTGGAACGTCACCGACCCACGCGGTCGGGTGTGTCGAATGCTGCGGACTCCTGCCGCAAGGCAGAAGGAGCGCAGATCACGGTGGCCCCTTGACGGACTCGCCATGCGGTTGAGGACACGCACACGAGCCCGGGCACACCCCAGGCACAAGGTCTGAGCGTACCTACCTCACCGACTCCGGTCAAAACAAATGCTGTCCACCGGGACACGCCGGACCCCGGGACACACCGCGGGCGGAATCGAGACAGGGGGCGGCGGGCGGACGGCAGGAATACGACCTCGCCGGTACGGGCACGGACGTTCTCAGTACATTGAACCGCTGATCGGCGACCGGGGGGACGGAATGGCGGCGACGTACGTACCCGAGGGCGACGGACTCGACGACCAGGTGCCCTTCCTCGCCCGGCTGGAGCGCGAGGACCGGGTGGCCCTGCTCGCCCTGGGGCGCGAGCTGCGCTTCGACTCCCGGACCGCCCTGCTCCGGCAGGACGAGCCGTCCGCGCACGTCCTGCTGATCCTCCACGGCTGGACGAAGATCACCACCTCCGCGCCCAACGGCTACGAGGCGCTGCACGCCCTGCGCGGCCCCGGCGACATCGTCGGCGAATCGGCCGCGCTGACCGGGCGGCCTCGCTCGGCGACGGTGACCGCGCTCTCCCCCGTGCGGGCCGCGGTCGTGACGCACGAGAAGTTCCGCACCTTCGTGGCCGGCTCCCCCGAGGTGTCGCTCTCCCTCCTGGCACTGACCTCCGACCGGACGCGGGCCGCGGACCGGCGCAGCCTGGAGTTCGCGGCGATGACGGTGCGCGAACGCTTCGCCGTCCTGCTGCTGGACCTGGCGCGCACCCACGGTGCCCGCACGGACGAGGGCATCGAGCTCGACATACCGCTCAGCAAGCAGGAGCTGGCCGGGGCGGTCAGCGCCTCCCGGGAGATGGTCCAGCGGCTGCTGAAGGACCTGCGCGAACGGGGCATCGTACGGACCGGACGGCGGGCGCTGGTGATCGTGCGGCCGGACGCGCTCCGCCGGATCGCCCGGTCCGGGGAATCCGCCCTCCCGGCCCTCCGCCAGGAGGCCCCGCAGGCTCCGTAGCGCGGGCGACCGGAGCGGCCGGCGGCCGTCCCTTCTGTGCACACGGTCACACATCGAGTGCGTCATCGTTCCTCACCGCCGCACCCCGCCCTGCCCCACGCTCGTGTCCCGGCCCACGGAGACACGAGCGAGAGGCACCCCATGAACGACCCGGTGAACAGCACGATCCTGCTGCTCGACATCGAGAAGTACAGCGAGCGGGACGACGTCGAGCAGGCGTATCTGCGCCGCATGCTCTACGACCTGACCGACCGGACGCTGCTGGCCGCCGGGGTCGACGAGACCCGGCGGCGGCGGGCGGACCGCGGCGACTCCGTGATGGAGCTGATCGACGCCAACTGCTCGGTGGTCGCCCTGCTGCGGGCGCTGCTGACCGAGGTGCCGGCCCGGTTGCGCAGCCAGAACCGGCGCGCCTCCGCCGCGGCACGGATGCGGCTGCGGGGAGTGGTCGCCTCGGGGTACGTCGCGGTGGACCCGCTCGACGGATGGGTGGGCAGCGACCTCAACCACGCGTGCCGGCTTCTGGACGCGGACGCGCTGCGGGCGGCGCTGCGGGACCGCAGGGACGACTTCGCGCTCTGCGTGTCCGACCCGGTGTACCAGGGGGTCGTGCGGCACAGTCACACGGGCGTCCCGGCGGAGGAGTTCCGCTCCGTCACGGTGGACAGCAAGAACGGCCCGCTCGGCGCGTGGCTGCACGGTCCGCTCCCGCAGGCCGTGGACGCGGCCCCGGCCGCGCCGTCGGCGCCGGTCCCGGCGCCCGGTCCGGGCGGTGCCCCGGCCGGCGGCGCCCCGGTCTACGGCGGTGTCTTCGGCGGGACCAATCACGGCATCGGCGGCGGTGTCTTCCACGGGGACGTCCGGTTCGGCGGCGGGGACCGGTGAGCGCCGAGGAACCGGCACAGGGGGCCCCGCCCCCGCCCGGGGACGACCAGGGCGCCGAGCCGCCGGAGGGCCCGCAGACCGAGGGGGAGGGCGCGGACGCGGAGAAGAGGACCGACCAGCCGCAGCCCGCCTGGGCCGCCCGGCGGGACCTGGCGAGCCACACCCCGCGGACCATGGGGTTCGGCGACGGCTCCCAGGTCGGTGGAGGGATCTTCGGCGGGACCAACCACGGCATCGGCGGCGGCACGTTCTACGGGGACGTCCTGCAGCGGACCGAGATCGTCTACCGGTTCGACGCGCCCTCCGCCCTCCGTGCCTCGGGCGCGATCGCGCCGTCCGCCCTGACGGGGCTCGCCGCGTGCTTCGTCCCCGGACGGGACGACTTCGAGGCGCTGGCCGACCGGCTCCGCGACGAGCACGTGCTGGTCCTCTCGGGGCCGTACTACTCGGGTCGGCGGACCGCCGCGCTCATGCTGCTGCACCGGGTCGGCGCCGCTCCGGTCCGGGCGATGAACCGGGACACCACCCCCGAACAGCTGACGGCCGGCCTCAAGGGCGGTGAGCCGGACGGCGGCCGGACCGGGCACGTCCTGTGCGACCTGGTCACCGCGGCGGGCCGGCCGCTGCGGGAGGCCGATCTGCTGGCCGCCCGCGAGGAGCTGGGCGAGGACGCGTATCTGGTGATCACCACGGGACCGGCCGCCCTGCTGGAGGACGTACCGGTGGTGAAGTGGCGGACGCCCGCACCCCGGGACGTCCTCGCCGGGCACCTGAAGGCGCTGCTGGACGGCGAGGAGCGCGTGCCGGAGCTGCTGGCGCTGCCCGCCGCGGCCGCTTTCCTCGAACGTCACCATCAGCCGCGCGAGGCCGCCGAGTTCGCCCGGCTCCTGGCCGGATGCGCGGACGGCACGGACGGCACGGACGGCACCGCGCGTCTCGACGGCTTCTCCCTGCTCGCGCTGGAGAGCCAGGTCCAGGAGTGGTTCGAGGACGACGGGACCGTACTGCACCTGCGCGAGAAGGCGTTCCTCGTCGCGCTGGCCGCCTTCGACGAGGGGCCGTACGCCCTGACGGCCGAACTGGGCGATCTGCTCTACGCCGCCCTGGAGAGGACCGAGAGCCGACTGCACCCCGCCGTCCCGGTCTTCGGTACGCACATCGGCAAGCGGCTCCAGCTGGCACGGGCGCACCGGTTCGAGGCCGAGGAACCCACCGAGTGGGGCCCGGTCCAGCAGGTGAAGGCCGCCTTCCGCGACGAGCGGACCCCGCTCGTGCTGCTGCGCGAGATCTGGACCGGGCACCCCTCGGCGCGGCCCGCGCTCGTGCAGTGGCTGCGGCAGCTGGCCGGGGACGGGCGGCCCTTCGTCCGCACCCGGGCCGCCTCCACCGTCGCCGTGTTCGCCCACACCGACCTGCCGTCCGCGATGGCGCTGATCGTCGAGCCGTGGGCATCGTCCCGCCTCTACCGGCACCGGAGCGTCGCCGTCGGCGCGCTCACGCTCGCCCATGTGCTGGGCACTCCCCATGTGCCGCGCATCCTCGACGCCTGGTGCGAGAGCGAGGAGTCGTCGCTGCGCTGGGTGGCCATCCGGGCGCACGGGATGATCGGGCCGGAACGCCCGGTGCAGGCCCTGGCCGCGCTGCGCACGGCGGCCCGGCACGAGGCGGGGCGGCCGGAGCCCGACCCGGAGCTGACGGGGCAGCTCGCGGAGTCAGTGGAGCTGTTGCTGCTGTCGTCGGCGGGCGAGGAGGTGGTGGCGGAGCTGGTGCGGACGGTGCACGACGACCGGCCCGCGGCCGATCTCGCGCTCGGCGGCTTCCTCGGCGCCTGCCGCCGCGTCGAGCAGGACGAGCGCCGCGGCCTGCCGAGCGTGCTGGCCCGGTACGCGCGGGCGTCGGCGGCGGGCTCCCCCGAGGCCCCCGGCATCGCCGAGCTGTGGCGCACCGCCCTGGGCGACCGGGGCCGCACCCGGGACGCGCTCGACGTGCTCCGCCTGTGGGTGCTGTCGGCGGAGCACGGATCCGGCGCCGAGTGGGCGCTCGCCGCCCTGCTGCCCGTGCTCGTCACCACACCGCCGGAGTACCAGCGGATCAGCCACCTCCTGCGGACGATGCCCGGCGAGGACGGTGCCGACCCCCCGCCCGTGACGGGCCGGCTGCTGGCCGTCCTGCCCCGGCCCTGACCCGCGTACCCCTCCCAGCGAAGCGACAGGAGAACACCCATGCCCGAATTCCGCAGGCTCCCCGACTGGGACCAACGGGCCGACCGCGGGACACGGCTGACCGACCCGGTGGTCACGGTCCGGCAGCTGTCCCGGTTCGGCTTCGCCCGCCGTCCGCTCACCCGGATCGACCACGCCCTGGTCTTCTCGGCCCCGGACGGTTCGTACGACGCCTATCTCCCTCCGCTCCGCCCCACCAGGGCCGGGGCCGCCGCGAAGCGCTACACCGCGGTGTACGAGGTCGACATGGGGGTCCATCCGGTGCGCGAGGAGATCACGCTGCCGAGCGACGACGACGCCTTCGAGTTCGCGGTGGCCGTCGAGCTGTCGTGGCAGGTCGTCGATCCCGCGCGGTTCGTGGCGAGCCGTCACCGCGACGTGCCGCGGCTGCTGGTGGGCGAGCTGGAGCGGGCGGCCCGCGCCGTCACCCGCCGCTTCCCCGTCTCCCGGAGCGCGGCGGCCGAGGAGGCGCTGCTGCGGGAGGTCCACGCGCAGGGCGTACCCGGCGCCGGGGCGGGGCTCACGGCGGACTGGACGGTCCGGCTGCGCGGTGACCGGGAGGTCATCGACCACGTCCGGCGCATGCGCTCCATCGACCACGAAGCCACCGAGCAGATCCGCGCCGAACACCTCGGCCGGGAGCACGACGCCGCGATCGACCGGCGCGTCAGGGAGCAGGACGTGCTCCAGTCGGGGCGCGCGGCCGAGTTCGAGGAGCAGCAGCACCGGCTGAGGCTGCGGCAGCAGCGGTGGCAGCACACCGAGGAGGTCGACCGGGCGCGGGCCCTGCTGGAACTGCAACAGGTGAACGAGGAGAAGATCGCGTTCTACGAGAAGCACCTGGAGCAGGGCGGGGTCCGTGCGTGGGCGCTCCTCCTCGCGGACCGCCCCGGGGACATCAGCACCGTGGTGGCGAGCCTGCGCCAGGACCAACTCGAAATGATCAAGGCCCAGCTGGAGCTGGCCAAGGAACTGCTGAAGGGCGACAGCGCGGAGGGCCACGAGCTGGAGGCCCCGAAGGTGCAGGCGTTCCAGGCCGTGGTCGACGTACTGGACCAGCGCCTTCCCGGTGTCACCGCGCGGAGCACGGCCGGCGGGCGGCTGACCGTCTCGATGCCGCAGGACGCCCCGGGGACGGAGGCGCCCCGGTACGGCGGCCCCTCCCCGTCGCCGTTCCCCGGCTGGCATCCCCCGCCCGGCTACGGCAGCACCCCGCTGGAGCCGAACCGCGCCGAGAGCCCGGCAGAGGCACCGGACGCGACGGAGCCGGACACGACCGGGCCCGGCGTGAAGAAGCCGGGCACGGAGAAGCCGGGCACGGCAGGACCGGGCGAGGAGGGGGCGGGCACATGACCGACAGCTCACCGGGCCGGCCCACCACGGCCGGGGAACGGCTCCTCCTCGATCTGCGGGCCGAGATCGCGCGGGCCGACAGCAAGGCATCCGTGCTGGTCGCCGCGCTCGGCATGACGGCGGGCGTGCTCAGCGGCTGGCTGGCGGGCCGGGGCTGGCGGCCGGGCTCGCTCGACGCCCCCGGGACGGCCCTGTGGTGGACGGGCGTCGGCGGTCTGACGGCCGCGCTGGTCGCCCTGCTGATGGCCGTGATCCCGCGCTACCGCCGCAGCGTCTGGGTCCCCGGGGAGCCGCTCACCTACTTCGGGGACATCCAGGACGCCGCCCGGCGGGGCCGGCTGCCGGAGGCGCTCGACGCCACCGCGAACTCCCGGACCGCCGCGCTCGTCACGGCCCTGGCCGAGACCAGCCGGATCGCCCTGTGCAAGCACCGGTGGATACGGGCCGGGCTGCTCGCCTACTCCGTGGGCACCGTTCTGCTCCCCGCCTCGCTGCTCCTCGGCTGACGCCCCGACCGCCAAAGGATGATCACGATGTCTCCGACCTCCCGGACCCCGGACCCGGGCGACGGCCCCGTACCGCCGTCCCCGCCGCCCGGCCCCGATCCGGCCACCGCCCCGCCCCTGCCCGACGACCTGGTCTACGAGCACGGTCCCGGCCGCCGGGTGTACTACGCGGCGCATCAGCGCAGGATGGACCTCACCGCGCTGGGGCAGCTGGCGCTGGCCCTGCCCGCCTTCCTCACGAGCGCGCTGGTGGTGCTGCTCGTGGGGGTGCTCCTGGACGTCGGGCCCGGGGTGCCGTTCTGGATACCGGTCGCCCTCTGGGTGGCGTCCGGCGCCCTGGTCTTCCACCGGCCCACCGAGGACCTGCTGGCCCGTTACCTGTTCGGGCTGCGGCGTCCGATGCCCCAGGAGGCCGCCCGGCTGGAGCCGGTGTGGCGGGAGGTGACGGCGATCGCCGGGGTCGACGGGGGCCGGTACCGGCTCTGGGTCGAGGAGAGCGACGCCCTCAACGCGCTCGCCGTGGCGGGGCACGTCGTGGGCGTCACCCGGTACGCGCTGGAGCAGCTGTCGAGCCGTCGGCTGGCCGCCGTGCTCGCCCATGAGCTGGGGCACCACACCGGAGGTCACGCGTGGGCGCTGCTGCTCTGCCACTGGTACGGGCTGCCCGGCCGGCTGGTCCGGCGGGTGCTCCGCGCGACGGCGCTGTCCCTGGTCACGCCCGTCCGGTGCGCCGTCTACCTGGCCGGGGGCGTTCTGCTCCTCGCGCTGGGCGGGTTCGACTCCACCGTCGCCCGGATTCTCTACGGGCTCCCGCTGCTGCTCGCGCTCCCGTATCTGTCGGCGGCCGTGGGGCGTCGCGCCGAGCTCCGGGCCGACCGGCATGCCGCGGGCCTCGGGTTCGCCCCGGAGCTCGCCGACGTGC
Organism: Streptomyces sp. NPDC006435; assembly: GCF_040612315.1. Lineage (NCBI taxonomy): Bacteria > Bacillati > Actinomycetota > Actinomycetes > Kitasatosporales > Streptomycetaceae > Streptomyces > Streptomyces sp. NPDC006435. The sequence continues at coordinate 36,001 of NZ_JBEXPY010000022.1, read as the reverse complement.
TGGAGATGCTGTACGAGGACGGCCCGCCGGAGCACGAGTCGGTACCCGCCCGGCTGCTCTCCACCCACCCCGACGTCCCGACCCGGCTGCACCACCTGCGGGCCTACCTGTAGTCGGAAACAGTCGGAAACGCCGGAGGGCGGCCACCCCGCACGAAACGGGGTGACCGCCCTCCGGTCGTCAAACGACTCGCTTACTGGTTGTACGGACCGTAGTCGTAGTCCTCCAGCGGAACGGCCTGGCCGGAGCCCGTGCCGAACGGCGAGTAGTCCATGTCGTCGTAGCCGACGGCCGAGTACATCGCGGCCTTGGCCTCCTCGGTCGGCTCGACCCGGATGTTGCGGTAGCGGGACAGGCCCGTACCGGCCGGGATGAGCTTACCGATGATGACGTTCTCCTTGAGGCCGATGAGGCTGTCGGACTTGGCGTTGATCGCCGCGTCCGTCAGGACTCGGGTCGTCTCCTGGAAGGAGGCGGCCGACAGCCAGGATTCCGTCGCCAGCGAGGCCTTGGTGATACCCATCAGCTGCGGACGGCCGGAGGCGGGGTGACCGCCCTCGGTGACCACACGACGGTTCTCGGTCTCGAACTTCGAGCGCTCGACGAGCTCGCCCGGCAGCAGTTCCGCGTCGCCGGACTCGATGATCGTCACGCGGCGCAGCATCTGCCGGATGATGATCTCGATGTGCTTGTCGTGGATCGACACGCCCTGCGAGTTGTAGACCTTCTGGACCTCGCCGACCAGGTGGACCTGGACCGCGCGCTGGCCGAGGATGCGGAGCACGTCGTGCGGGTTGGTGGCACCCACGGTGAGCTTCTGGCCCACCTCGACGTGGTCGCCCTCGCCCACCAGCAGACGGGCGCGCTTCGAGATCGGGAACGCCGTCTCGTCGCTGCCGTCGTCCGGGGTGACGACGATCTTCTTGGTCTTCTCGGTCTCCTCGATGCGGACGCGGCCGGCCGCCTCCGAGATCGGGGCGACACCCTTGGGCGTACGGGCTTCGAAGAGCTCGACGACTCGGGGCAGACCCTGGGTGATGTCGTCACCGGCCACACCACCGGTGTGGAAGGTACGCATCGTCAGCTGGGTACCGGGCTCACCGATGGACTGGGCGGCGATGATGCCGACCGCCTCACCGATGTCGACCAGCTTGCCGGTGGCGAGCGAGCGTCCGTAGCAGAAGGCACAGGTGCCGACCGCGGACTCGCAGGTCAGGACCGAGCGGGTCTTGACCTCCTCGACGCCGTGCATGACCAGCTGGTCGATGAGCACGTCACCGAGGTCGACGTTGGCGGGCGCGATGACCTTGCCGTCGACGACGACGTCCTCGGCGAGCATGCGGGCGTAGACCGAGGTCTCGACGTCCTCCGTCTTGCGGAGCACGCCGTCGGCGCCCTTCTCCGCGATCTTCAGCTTCAGGCCGCGGTCGGTGCCGCAGTCCTCCTCGCGGATGATCACGTCCTGCGAGACGTCCACCAGACGACGGGTCAGGTAACCCGAGTCGGCGGTACGCAGGGCGGTGTCCGCCAGACCCTTACGGGCACCGTGCGTGGAGATGAAGTACTCCAGAACGGTGAGGCCCTCGCGGAAGGACGCCTTGATGGGACGCGGGATCGTCTCGTTCTTGGCGTTGGACACCAGACCACGCATACCGGCGATCTGACGCATCTGCATCATGTTTCCTCGGGCACCCGAGTCAACCATCATGAAGATGGGGTTCGTCTTGGGGAAGTTCGCGTTCATCGCCTCGGCGACCTCGTTGGTCGCCTTGGTCCAGATCGCGATGAGTTCCTGCGTGCGCTCGTCCTTGGTGATCAGACCGCGCTCGTACTGCTTCTGGACCTTCTCGTCCTGCGCCTCGTAACCGGCGACGATCTCCTTCTTGGCCTCGGGGACCACGACGTCGGAGATGGCCACGGTGACGCCGGAGCGGGTCGCCCAGTGGAAGCCGGCCGCCTTCAGGTTGTCGAGCGTCGCCGCCACGATGACCTTGGGGTAGCGCTCGGCGAGGTCGTTGACGATCTCGGAGAGCTGCTTCTTGCCGACCGAGTAGTCGACGAACGGGTAGTCCTCGGGCAGCAGCTCGTTGAAGAGCGCGCGGCCCAGGGAGGTCCGCAGCCGGAACGAGTCGCCCGGCTGGAACTCCTGCTCGCCCTCCTCTGCGACCGGCGGCACCCAGCCGCGCGGCGGGATGGTGCCCACCGGGAAGCGGATGTCGACCTTCGCCTGGAGCGACAGCTCGCGGGCGTCGAAGGCCATGATCGCCTCGGCCGTGGAGCCGAAGGAGCGGTCCTGTCCGACGACGTTGCGCTCCTCCTCGTCCGTGGTGAGGAAGAACAGGCCCAGCACCATGTCCTGGGTCGGCATGGTGACGGGACGGCCGTCGGCCGGCTTCAGGATGTTGTTCGAGGACAGCATCAGGATGCGGGCCTCGGCCTGCGCCTCCGCGGAGAGCGGCAGGTGGACGGCCATCTGGTCACCGTCGAAGTCCGCGTTGAACGCGGTGCAGACGAGCGGGTGGATCTGGATGGCCTTGCCCTCGACCAGCTGCGGCTCGAAGGCCTGGATGCCGAGGCGGTGCAGCGTGGGCGCACGGTTCAGCAGCACCGGGTGCTCGGCGATGACCTCTTCGAGGACGTCGTACACCACGGTGCGGCCGCGCTCGACCATGCGCTTGGCCGACTTGATGTTCTGCGCGTGGTTCAGGTCGACCAGGCGCTTCATCACGAACGGCTTGAAGAGCTCCAGCGCCATGGCCTTCGGCAGACCGCACTGGTGCAGCTTGAGCTGCGGACCGACGACGATCACGGAACGCGCGGAGTAGTCCACGCGCTTGCCGAGCAGGTTCTGACGGAATCGACCCTGCTTGCCCTTGAGCATGTCGGACAGCGACTTCAGCGGACGGTTGCCGGGGCCCGTCACCGGGCGGCCACGACGGCCGTTGTCGAAGAGCGCGTCGACGGCCTCCTGGAGCATGCGCTTCTCGTTGTTCACGATGATCTCGGGCGCGCCGAGGTCGAGAAGCCGCTTCAGGCGGTTGTTGCGGTTGATCACGCGGCGGTACAGGTCGTTCAGGTCGGAGGTCGCGAAGCGGCCACCGTCCAGCTGCACCATCGGACGCAGGTCCGGCGGGATGACCGGCACGCAGTCGAGCACCATGCCCTTGGGCTTGTTGCTGGTCTGCAGGAACGCGGAGACGACCTTGAGGCGCTTGAGCGCACGGGTCTTCTTCTGGCCCTTGCCGGTGCGGATGATCTCGCGGAGGCGCTCGGCCTCCTCGTCGAGGTCGAAGGACTCCAGGCGCTTCTGCAGGGCGGCGGCGCCCATGCAGCCGTCGAAGTACGTGCCGAAGCGGTCACGCAGCTCGCGGTAGAGCAGCTCGTCGCCCTCCAGGTCCTGGACCTTGAGGTTCTTGAAGCGGCTCCACACCTCGTCGAGGCGGTCGATCTCGCGCTGCGCGCGGTCGCGCAGCTGCTTCATCTCGCGCTCGGCGCCCTCGCGCACCTTGCGGCGCACGTCGGCCTTGGCGCCCTCGGCCTCCAGCTCGGCCAGGTCGGTCTCGAGCTTCTTGGCGCGGGCTTCGAGGTCGGCGTCGCGGCGGTTCTCGATCTGCTGGCGCTCGACGGAGACGTGCGCCTCCAGCGAGGGCAGGTCGCGGGTGCGGCGCTCCTCGTCCACGAACGTGATCATGTACGCGGCGAAGTAGATGACCTTCTCGAGGTCCTTCGGCGCGAGGTCGAGGAGGTAGCCCAGGCGCGACGGGACGCCCTTGAAGTACCAGATGTGGGTGACGGGAGCGGCGAGCTCGATGTGTCCCATGCGCTCACGGCGCACCTTGGCGCGCGTGACCTCGACGCCACAGCGCTCACAGATGATGCCCTTGAAGCGGACACGCTTGTACTTGCCGCAGTAGCACTCCCAGTCCCGGGTCGGACCGAAGATCTTCTCGCAGAAGAGTCCGTCCTTTTCGGGCTTGAGGGTGCGGTAGTTGATGGTCTCCGGCTTCTTCACTTCGCCGTGCGACCAGGTCCGGATGTCGTCCGCGGTGGCGAGGCCGATCCGCAGCTCGTCGAAGAAGTTGACGTCGAGCACTTGTCGTCAATCCCTCTTTCGGGGGTTCGAGCCCCCTCGCATCAAGCGAGAAATTGGGGCACTTCAGCAATGGTCTGAACGGGTCCGGGGAGAGCCGGCCGGATCACTGGGATCCGGCCGGCCAACCCGTCAGACCTCTTCGACGCTGCTCGGCTCGCGCCGGGACAGGTCGATACCGAGCTCCTCCGCCGCGCGGAAGACGTCCTCGTCCGTGTCGCGCATCTCGATGGACATGCCGTCCGAGGACAGCACCTCCACGTTGAGGCAGAGCGACTGCATTTCCTTGATGAGCACCTTGAAGGACTCGGGGATGCCGGGCTCGGGGATGTTCTCGCCCTTGACGATGGCCTCGTAGACCTTCACGCGGCCGGTCACGTCGTCGGACTTGATCGTCAGGAGCTCCTGGAGGGCGTATGCGGCGCCGTATGCCTCAAGGGCCCACACCTCCATCTCACCGAAGCGCTGTCCACCGAACTGGGCCTTACCACCGAGCGGCTGCTGGGTGATCATGGAGTACGGCCCGGTCGAACGCGCGTGCAGCTTGTCGTCGACCAGGTGGTGCAGCTTGAGGATGTACATGTACCCGACCGAGACCGGGTCCGGGAACGGCTCGCCGGAGCGGCCGTCGAACAGCTTGGCCTTGCCGGAGGGCTGGACCAGGCGGTCGCCGTCGCGGTTCGGGATCGTGGCCCCGAAGAGACCGGAGATCTCGTCCTCGCGCGCACCGTCGAAGACCGGGGTGGCGACGTTGGTGCCGGGGGCGACCTGGTCGGCGCCGATGGCCTGCAGGCGCTTGGCCCACTCGTCACCGAGGCCGGAGACGTCCCAGCCGCGGCTGGCGAGCCAGCCGAGGTGGATCTCCAGGACCTGTCCCGGGTTCATTCGGGACGGGACACCCAGCGGGTTGAGGATGATGTCGACCGGGGTGCCGTCCTCCAGGAACGGCATGTCCTCGATCGGCAGGATCTTCGAGATGACGCCCTTGTTGCCGTGACGGCCGGCGAGCTTGTCACCGTCGGTGATCTTGCGCTTCTGCGCGACGTAGACGCGGACCAGCTGGTTCACGCCGGGCGGCAGCTCGTCGCCCTCCTCGCGGTCGAAGACGCGGACGCCGATGACCTTGCCGATCTCGCCGTGCGGGACCTTCAGCGAGGTGTCGCGCACCTCGCGCGCCTTCTCACCGAAGATCGCGCGGAGCAGGCGCTCCTCGGGGGTCAGCTCGGTCTCGCCCTTGGGCGTGACCTTGCCGACGAGGATGTCACCGGCGACGACCTCGGCACCGATCCGGATGATGCCGCGCTCGTCGAGGTCGGCGAGGACCTCCTCGGAGACGTTCGGGATGTCCCGGGTGATCTCCTCCGGGCCGAGCTTGGTGTCACGGGCGTCGACCTCGTGCTCCTCGATGTGGATCGAGGAGAGGACGTCGTCCTGCACGAGGCGCTGCGACAGGATGATCGCGTCCTCGTAGTTGTGGCCCTCCCACGGCATGAACGCCACGAGGAGGTTCTTGCCGAGCGCCATCTCACCGTTCTCGGTGGCCGGACCGTCGGCGAGGACCTGGCCCTCGATGACCCGGTCGCCCTCGGAGACGACGACCTTCTGGTTGACCGAGGTGCCCTGGTTGGAGCGCGAGAACTTGGCGATGCGGTACGTGGTGTACGTGCCGTCGTCGTTGGTCACGGTGATGTAGTCCGCGGAGACCTCCTGGACCACACCGTCCTTCTCGGCCTTCAGCACGTCACCGGCGTCGGTGGCGCAGCGGTACTCCATGCCGGTGCCGACGAGCGGGGCCTCCGACTTAATCAGCGGCACCGCCTGACGCATCATGTTCGCGCCCATGAGGGCACGGTTGGCGTCGTCGTGCTCCAGGAAGGGGATCATCGCGGTGGCGACGGACACCATCTGGCGCGGCGAGACGTCCATGTAGTCGACCTCGGCCGGCGGCACGTAGTCGACCTCGCCGCCGCGGCGGCGGACCAGGACGCGGGGCTCGGTGAAGCGCAGCTCGTCGGAGAGGGTCGCGTTCGCCTGGGCGATGACGAAGCGGTCCTCCTCGTCGGCCGTGATGTAGTCGACCTCGTCGGTGACCTGGCCGTCGACGACCTTGCGGTACGGCGTCTCGATGAAGCCGAACGCGTTGACGCGGCCGTACGAGGCGAGCGAACCGATCAGACCGATGTTCGGGCCTTCGGGGGTCTCGATCGGGCACATGCGTCCGTAGTGGGACGGGTGCACGTCTCGGACCTCGAAGCCGGCCCGCTCACGGGACAGACCGCCGGGGCCCAGTGCCGAGAGACGACGCTTGTGCGTCAGACCCGACAGCGGGTTGTTCTGGTCCATGAACTGGGACAGCTGGCTGGTGCCGAAGAACTCCTTGATGGAGGCGACGACCGGCCGGATGTTGATCAGGGTCTGCGGCGTGATCGCCTCGACGTCCTGGGTGGTCATGCGCTCGCGCACGACGCGCTCCATACGGGCGAGACCCGTACGGACCTGGTTCTGGATGAGCTCGCCGACGTTGCGCAGGCGGCGGTTGCCGAAGTGGTCGATGTCGTCGGTCTCGACGACGATCTCCCGGCCCGACTCGCCGATCGTCTCGGTCTCACCGGCGTGCAGCTTGACCAGGTACTTGATGGTCGCGATGACGTCGTCGGTGGTGAGGACCCCGGCGTCCAGCGGCTCGTCCGCACCGAGCTTCTTGTTCACCTTGTAGCGGCCGACCTTCGCCAGGTCGTAGCGCTTCGGGTTGAAGTAGAGGTTCTCCAGCAGCGTCTGGGCGGCCTCGCGCGTGGGAGGCTCGCCCGGACGGAGCTTGCGGTAGATGTCGAGCAGCGCGTCGTCCTGGCCCTGGGTGTGGTCCTTCTCCAGGGTGGCGCGCATGGACTCGTACTCGCCGAACTCCTCGAGGATCTGCTCGGTCGTCCAACCGAGGGCCTTGAGCAGGACGGTCACGGACTGCTTGCGCTTGCGGTCGATGCGCACACCGACCATGTCGCGCTTGTCGATCTCCATCTCCAGCCAGGCACCCCGGGACGGGATGATCTTGGCGGAGAAGATGTCCTTGTCGGACGTCTTGTCGATGGAGGAGTCGAAGTAGACACCCGGCGAACGGACCAACTGCGACACGACGACACGCTCGGTGCCGTTGATGACGAAGGTGCCCTTGTTGGTCATGAGCGGGAAGTCGCCCATGAAGACCGTCTGGGACTTGATCTCGCCGGTCTCGTTGTTGGTGAACTCGGCCGTGACGAAGAGCGGGGCGGCGAACGTGAAGTCGCGCTCCTTGCACTCGTCGATCGAGTTCTTCGGGGGCTCGAAGCGGTGGTCGCGGAACGTGAGCGACATCGACCCGGAGAAGTCCTCGATCGGGGAGATCTCCTCGAAGATTTCCTCCAGTCCGGACTTGGTGGGGACGTCTTGTCCACTGTCCAGAGCAGCCTCGACGCGAGCCTTCCAGGCGGCATTGCCGAGGAGCCAGTCGAAGCTCTCGGTCTGCAGCGCGAGGAGGTTCGGAACCTCGAGGGGCTCCTTGATCTTTGCAAAGGAGATGCGCAGCGGGGCGGTGCTGGCACCGTTGTTCGTATTCGCGGTCGAGGCGTTGCGCGAGGCGGCCAAGAGGGGGTCCTTCCGAGGGCTCGGACTCACTACGCGCGTACCGGTCCCAAGCCGGCCACGTAGACAGTCCGTTCCTGAGTCGACCAGAAAAGGCCAGGTCAGGGGCGTTCGGTCATCGGTGCTCTAGCGTGGGCATGCCCCTGGTGACGGGCAGGGGGCAGCTAACAGGCAGCGCAAAGGGTCAGTGTAGCCAAACGGCACACTGATGTCCAGTCGGGGTTCTCAGAGACCCACGTTGCTCTCAACAGCTGTTCTCAACACCCATGACTCGGTTGTCGCGCGTGGTGCGCTCTTCTTTACTGCCCGCTCCGCCCACGATCCATGCCTCGGATTCGGATCGATGTGGCGACGCGTCCTGAGAATTGCGCGCCGCGTGCGGTTCGTCAAGGCCCCCCAACGGGGTCGGCCGCCCCGAGGTCCTCACCCGGGCGCCTCCCGGCGCCGGTCGGCCGTCCCGCGGAGGCAACGGCGATGATCACCATACTCGTCACCGCCGGAAGAGCAAGGCAGCCGCCTCGGGTACGCCGAAGGGCGACCACCCCGATGGGTGATCGCCCTTCGTCAGACGACGTCCGTGCTGTGCGGCACGGGGCGCCAGGAGGAGTCAGAGGACTCCTTGAGTCACTTGACCTCGACGGAAGCGCCGGCGGCCTTGAGGGACTCGGCAGCCTTCTCGGCGGCCTCCTTGGCGACCTTCTCGAGGACCGGCTTCGGGGTGCCGTCGACGAGGTCCTTGGCCTCCTTCAGACCCAGCGAGGTCAGCTCACGCACGACCTTGATGACCTGGATCTTCTTGTCGCCGGCGCCGGTGAGGATGACGTCGAACTCGTCCTTCTCCTCGACGGCCTCGGCAACGGCGCCCGGGCCGGCCGGACCGGCGACGGCGACGGCCGCAGCGGCGGTGACGTCGAACTTCTCCTCGAAGGCCTTCACGAACTCGGAGAGCTCGATGAGGGTCATCTCTTCGAACTGCGCGAGCAGGTCGTCCTGGGACAGCTTCGCCATGATGGCGTCCTTCCACTAATTCGGCAGGTGCCGGATGTACATGTAGGCGGGCGTACGTTCGGCCCGCTGCGACCGTCGCCCTAGGCGGCGACGATCATTGCGCGAGCCGAGTTACTCGGCACCGCCCTGCTCTTCGAGCTTGACGCGAAGCGCCTCCGCGGTGCGGACGAACTTCGACGGCAGCGCCTGGAAGAGCGAAGCAGTCTGGGACTGCTTGCCCTTGAAGGCACCGGCCAGCTTGCTGAGCAGAACCTCGCGGGACTCGAGGTCCGCGAGCTTCTTGATCTCATCGGCGGACAGCGCCTTGCCGTCAAGGACACCGCCCTTGATGACGAGGTTGGGGTTCTCCTTGGCGAAGTCACGAAGACCCTTCGCCGACTCCACCGGGTCACCGGTGATGAAGGCAACCGCCGTCGGACCAGTGAACTGGTCGTCCAGCGACGTGATCCCGGCCTCGTTGGCCGCAATCTTGGTCAGCGTGTTCTTCACCACGGCGTACTGGGCGTTCTCACCGAGCGAACGGCGCAGCTGCTTGAGCTGAGCCACGGTGAGACCCCGGTACTCGGTCAGCACGGCGGCGTTCGAGCTGCGGAACTGGTCCGCGAGCTCGGCTACCGCGGCAGCCTTGTCGGGCCTTGCCATGAGCGTCGGCCTCCTTCCGGGTGATGAGGACCGCTCAGAAGGGGCCGGGAAAGACGAAACGCCCCGGCGCAGGCGCCAGGGCGTAGCTCGACCGAACAAAATCCGGGAGCTTTCCACAGTCACCTGCGCAGGTCGCCCGTACTCAACGGATCCTTCGGTCGCCATCCCCTTCTTGCGAGGGCACGGCAACGACCAGCGGTCTTTGGCTTCTGTGGAAGGTTACGCGACCGGGGCCGCGTCGAGCAAATCCGTCCCTCCGCGGGTGGTCCGGGAGGTTCAGGAAGCGCCTCCGGCGGCTCCCTGCTGCTGCTTCAGGAGCTCCTTGAAGTCGACCGTGTCGGAGGCCGGGGGCATCTCGACCGAGGCGTCGGTGCCGTAGTCGCTGTAGTACACCGTGGAGTTGAGCTCCCCGGTCTTCATCTGGCCGCGCTCGGTCTTCTTGACCAGCAGGTCGTTCTTGTCGACCCAGATGTCGACCTGCTCCGTGGTGATGCCGGCCTCGCTCAGCTGCTTCTTCAGCCCGGCGAGCTGGTCGGCGTCGAGCTCGGAGTTCTTCGCGGTCAGCTCGGCGACGTCGACCGTGCCCGAGTAGTGCGTGGTGGGGACACCGCGCACGTCCTCCTCGCCGACCTTCTTCACGTCGCCGGAGGCCAGCAGGGACTTCACGCCCTGGTCGGGGGTGGTGTTCTCCATCTGCTGCTTCATCGCCTCGCCGGAGGCGCCCGCCATCTCGGCGATGTCGGCGTAGCTGTAGTTGATCCAGTGCTTGCCGCCGGCCTGCTTCGCGAAGGCGTCGCCCATGTTCACGACGTAGCCGTTCTTGAAGTACCGGGCCTGCATCGTGCCGTTGCCGCCGGTCTGCTTGATGGCGTCCGCCATGGTGCCACCGGTGTAGGTGATCTCCATGGCGCCGGTGAGGCCGTCGGACCAGTCGATGGAGCCGGTCTGCTTCATGGACATGGTGGTGCCCATCTGCGTGGTGCCCTCGACCTTGGCCGAGCTCTGCCCCTTGGTCTTCTTCTGGACGTCGAGCAGCGCGGCTATGGGGTCGGCCTTCGTCACGCCGCTGCTGCGGTCCGTGCTCTTGCCGCTCTTGTCGCTCTTGTCGCCGTCAGACCCGTTGCAGGCCGCGACCGACGTCAGTGCCGCCGCCACCGCCACCGACAGACACACGCGTCGTACGGTACTGGTCCTCATGTCAGCTTCCACCCCTCGTTCGGCTCTGTCGGGGGCTCACGCTAACGCACGGGTCCGACAGCGCCATTCGGTACGTACATACGAGGACGGGCCCCGCACCTCGAAAGGTTGCGGGGCCCGTCGATGTCACACGTGACACGGCGTGCTGCCGAGCGCGAGGGCTCAGACGGCGGCCGGGTCCTCCTCGACGAGGAGGTTACGGGTGCGGTTGGCGTCCAGCGGGATGCCGGGGCCCATCGTGGTGGCCAGGGCGGCCTTCTTGATGTAGCGGCCCTTGGCGGCGGACGGCTTCAGACGGAGGACTTCCTCCAGCGCCGCCGCGTAGTTCTCCACCAGCTTGGTGTCGTCGAACGAGACCTTGCCGATGATGAAGTGCAGGTTCGAGTGCTTGTCGACGCGGAACTCGATCTTGCCGCCCTTGATGTCGGTGACGGCCTTGGCGACGTCGGGGGTGACGGTGCCGGTCTTCGGGTTCGGCATCAGACCACGCGGACCGAGCACGCGGCCGAGGCGGCCGACCTTGCCCATGAGGTCCGGGGTCGCGACGACGGCGTCGAAGTCCAGACGGCCCTTCGCCACCTCGTCGATGAGCTCGTCGGCGCCGACGATGTCGGCGCCCGCGGCTTCCGCGGCCGCAGCACGGTCACCGGTCGCGAAGACCAGGACCCGGGCGGTCTTGCCGGTGCCGTGCGGGAGGTTCACGGTGCCACGGACCATCTGGTCGGCCTTGCGGGGGTCGACACCCAGACGGAAGGCGACCTCGACAGTGCCGTCGAACTTCGTGGTCGCGGTCTCCTTGGCGAGACGGACGGCCTCGAGCGGGGCGTAGAGGCGCTCCCGGTCGACCTTGGCGTCCGCAGCCCGGAGGTTCTTGCTGCGCTTCACTTCTGCTCCTGTGGTTTCAGGGTGTGGAGTCGTGGTGCGGGCCAGCGCTTGGCCCTACCACTGAGGACGTGAGGGGCTGATTCAGCCTTCGACCGTGATGCCCATGGAACGGGCGGTGCCAGCGATGATCTTCGACGCGGCGTCGAGGTCGTTGGCGTTCAGGTCGGGGAGCTTCGTCGTGGCGATCTCACGGACCTGGGCGGCCGTCAGCTTGGCGACCTTGGTCTTGTGGGGCTCGCCGGAGCCCTTCTCCACGCCCGCGGCCTTGAGGATCAGCTTGGCGGCCGGCGGAGTCTTGGTGACGAAGGTGAAGGAACGGTCCTCGTAGACCGTGATCTCCACCGGCACGACCATGCCGCGCTGCGACTCGGTCGCGGCGTTGTAGGCCTTGCAGAACTCCATGATGTTGACGCCGTGCTGGCCGAGCGCGGGGCCGACCGGCGGGGCCGGGTTGGCGGCGCCGGCGTTGATCTGGAGCTTGATAAGCCCCGTGACCTTCTTCTTCTTGGGAGGCATTGCTCTCTCCGGGTCCTAGTGAGAGTGTTTCGCCGCCGTCCGATCATCCGGATGGAGGCATACCGCACAACGATAACGGGTATGGCTGCGCGTCCAAAAACCGAGCAGGTCAGACGGGCTTCTCAGCCGGTCTGACCTGCTCGGTAGGCATGTGCCCAGAAACCGCCGCCGGTGGCGTCAGTTCTTCTGGATCTGGTCGAAGCTGAGCTCCACCGGGGTCTCGCGGCCGAAGATCTCGACGAGGCCCTTGACCTTCTTCGAGTCGGCGTTGATCTCGTTGATCGTCGCCTGCAGCGTCGCGAACGGGCCGTCGGTGACGGTGACCGAGTCGCCGACCTCGAAGTCGAGCACCTGGACCTCGACCTTGCGGGCCGGAGCCGGCTTGCCCTCGGCCTCGGCGGCCTCGCGGGCGGCCTTCTCCTCGGCCTCCGGGGCGAGCATCTTGACGATCTCGTCCAGGGTCAGCGGGTAGGGGTCGTAGGCGTTGCCCACGAAGCCGGTGACGCCGGGGGTGTTGCGGACGACGCCCCAGGACTCGTTCGTCAGATCCATGCGCACCAGGACGTAGCCCGGGAGCTTGTTCTGGCGGACGTTCTTGCGCTCGCCGTTCTTGATCTGGACGATCTCTTCCTCGGGCACTTCGGCCTGGTAGATGAACTCCTCGACGTTGAGCGAGACGGCGCGCTGCTCCAGGTTGGCCTTCACGCGCTTCTCGTACCCGGCGTACGTGTGGATGACGTACCACTCGCCGGGAAGGCCGCGCAGCTCCTCGCGCAGGGCCGCGACGGCATCGACGGGGGCGGCCGGCTCGGCCTCCTCCGCCTCGTCCTCGTCGCCCTCGGTCTCCGCCTCGTCCTCGACGTGCAGGGCGGCCTCTTCGGCGGGCTCACCCGCGGCGGCGTCGGCAGCCTCGGCCTGGTCCGGCTCCTCGGCGTCCGCCGCCTCGACGATGTCGAGCTCGTCCTCGGCGGACTCGACGGCGCCCGCGGTCGGCTCGACGGCGTCGTTCAGGTTCGGGTCAGACACGGTGGCTGCTTCTTCCTGGAATACAAATGGGTGGAACATGCGAAAGGGGCGCCCTGTGAGGCGCCCTCCGCGGGATCAGCCGAAGACGTACTTCATGACCCGCTGGAAACCGAAGTCAACCACGGTGACCAGACCGATCATGACGACGACGAAAACAATCACCACTGTGGCGTACGTCGTCAGCTGGCTCCTGGTCGGCCAGACGACCTTGCGCAGCTCGGCGATGATCTGGCGGTAGAACAGCGCGAGGCGACCCAGGGGGCCCTTCTTCCCGCGCTTTCCGCCCTTCCGGGTCTTCTTCTTCGACTCGGGTACTTCATCCTCGGCATCAGGCATGTCGATGGAGCCCACGGCGTCCGTCACGCTTCTCACCTGATTCCGGGTCGTGGCCGTGCCGCGCCCGGTGGAGCCGCACGGCGGTGCATTGAAGTACGTACATGCGCACACATCCTGGCGAAGGAGTGTGTAGCAGGGCCGGAGGGACTTGAACCCCCAACCGCTGGTTTTGGAGACCAGTGCTCTACCAATTGAGCTACGACCCTTTGTGGTTTCCACCAACCTACCGCATCCCCCCGGATGGCCCGAGTGCAGGAACGGTGCGGCTGGTGAAGGCCAACGACAGGTGAGTGTACGTGTTCAGCGGCCCGGCGTCGAACAGATACCTCCGGGCGGCTCCCGGTCCGGTCCCGTCCGCATGCTGTCGGGGCCCTGTCCGGTCCCTGAAACCCGTGTGCCGCCGGGGATCGGGGTCTGGGACCATGGGGGCCATGAGCGCTGCAACTTCCCCCTCCGAGCGCCGGGTCTCCGCCCGCATCGGTGCGATCTCCGAATCCGCCACCCTCGCTGTCGACGCCAAGGCCAAGGCCCTCAAGGCCGCCGGTCGTCCGGTGATCGGCTTCGGCGCCGGCGAACCCGACTTCCCGACCCCCGACTACATCGTCGAGGCCGCGGTCGAGGCCTGCCGCAACCCGAAGTACCACCGCTACACCCCGGCGGGAGGGCTCCCGGAGCTCAAGGCCGCCATCGCGGAGAAGACGCTGCGCGACTCCGGCTACGAGGTCGACGCCTCCCAGATCCTGGTGACCAACGGCGGCAAGCAGGCGATCTACGAGGCGTTCGCCGCGATCCTCGACCCGGGCGACGAGGTCATCGTCCCGGCCCCGTACTGGACCACCTACCCCGAGTCGATCCGCCTCGCGGGCGGTGTCCCGGTGGAGGTCGTGGCCGACGAGACGACCGGTTACCGCGTCTCGGTGGAGCAGCTGGAGGCGGCGCGCACGGAGCGGACCAAGGTCGTCCTGTTCGTCTCCCCGTCCAACCCGACCGGCGCCGTGTACAGCGAGGCCGACGCCGAGGCGATCGGCCGCTGGGCCGTCGAGCACGGCCTGTGGGTGCTCACCGACGAGATCTACGAGCACCTGGTCTACGGGGACGCGAAGTTCACCTCGCTGCCCGCGATCGTGCCCGAGCTGCGCGACAGGTGCATCGTGGTCAACGGCGTCGCCAAGACGTACGCGATGACCGGCTGGCGGGTGGGCTGGGTCATCGGCCCGAAGGACGTCGTCAAGGCCGCGACCAACCTCCAGTCGCACGCCACGTCCAACGTCTCCAACGTGGCCCAGGTCGCCGCGCTGGCCGCCGTCTCCGGGAACCTGGACGCGGTCGCCGAGATGCGCACCGCCTTCGACCGGCGCCGGCGGACCATCGTCCGGATGCTCAACGAGATCGACGGCGTGCTGTGCCCGGAGCCCGAGGGCGCGTTCTACGCGTACCCGTCGGTGAAGGGGCTGCTCGGCAGGGAGATCCGCGGGAAGCGCCCGGCCACCTCGGTCGAGCTGGCCGCGCTGATCCTGGACGAGGCCGAGGTCGCGGTCGTACCGGGCGAGGCATTCGGCACGCCGGGGTACCTGCGCCTCTCGTACGCCCTGGGCGACGACGACCTCGTCGAGGGCGTCTCCCGGATCCAGAAGCTGCTGGCGGAGGCCAAGGCGTAGGCATCCGCGGGAACGAACGAGCGACCCCCGGCCCCGGCCGGGGGTCGCTCGTTTGTTCCGACTTCACCCCCGATCGACGAAGCGGCTACCGGAGCACCCCGCGCATGCGGCAAGATCCGGGGATGGAGCGTGATGTACGGCTGTTGCCCAAGGCCCACCTGCACTTGCATTTCACCGGGTCGATGCGGCCCACCACCCTGCTCGAACTCGCCGACAAGTACGGCGTGCACCTGCCGGAGGCACTGACCGGCGGCGAGCCGCCCAAGCTGCGGGCCACGGACGAACGCGGCTGGTTCCGCTTCCAGCGGCTCTACGACATCGCCCGCTCCTGTCTGAGGGAACCCGACGACATCCGGCGCCTGGTGCGCGAGGCCGCCCAGGAGGACGTCGCGGACGGCTCCGGCTGGCTGGAGATCCAGGTCGACCCCACCTCGTACGCCCCGCTGCTCGGCGGGCTGATCCCGGCCATCGAGATCATCCTGGACGCGGTGGACTCCGCGTCGCGCGAGACGGGGCTCCCGATCCGGGTGGTGATCGCGGCGAACCGGATGAAGCACCCGCTGGACGCCAGGACGCTCGCCAGGCTCGCGGTGCGTTACGCCGACCGGGGCGTGGTCGGGTTCGGACTCTCCAACGACGAGCGCCGCGGGATGGCCCGGGACTTCGACCGGGCCTTCGCCATCGCCCGCGAGGGCGGTCTGCTGGCGGCCCCGCACGGCGGCGAGCTGTCCGGCCCCTCCAGCGTGCGGGACTGCCTGGACGACCTCGACGCGGCCCGGATCGGGCACGGGGTGCGGGCCGCCGAGGACCCCCGGCTGCTGCGCACGCTGGCGGAGCGCGGGGTGACCTGCGAGGTCTGCCCGTCGTCGAACGTGGCGCTCGGCGTCTACGACAAGCCCGCCGACGTCCCCCTGCGCGCGCTGTTCGAGGCCGGGGTGCCGATGGCGCTGGGCGCGGACGACCCGCTGCTCTTCGGTTCCCGACTGGCCGCGCAGTACGACCTCGTGCGGCGCCACCACGCGTTCACTGACGAGGAGTTGGCGGAGCTGGCCCGGCAGTCGGTGCGCGGGTCGGCCGCCCCGGCCGCGATGCGGACGCAGCTCCTGGCGGGCATCGACGCCTGGCTGGCGGGGCCCGCGGCCTGACGCCCCCGGCCGGAGGGGCGACGCCCCCGTCCCTGCCGCCCGGCTACGCCCCGACGCCGCGCATCAGCACCCCGGCCAGGGACGCGGCGAACTCGTCGAGGGGCTGCGGGGGCTCCCCGCCGGCCAGGGCCTCGTAGGCGAACGCCCGCTGCGCGCAGGCCCCGATCAGCAGCGACGCGGCCGCGTACGTGTCCGCGTCGGCCCGCACCCGTCCGGCGGCCTGTTCGGAGCGCAGATAGGCGTCCAGGCCCCGGATGGGCATGTGCGGGCCGGTGCCGAGCTCCCGCATCGCCTCGTTGTGGCGTTCCTTGAGCCGGGGGTCGGCGTACAGCGAGGCGGCGATCGGGAAGCTCTGCTCGTAGAAGAGGGCGGCCTGGCGGGCGATCTCGGTGAGGTTCTCCTCGACGGTCCGCTCCCCCGCCCCCGGGGAGACCAGGAGCCGCTTCAGCAACGGGTTGAGCCGGGGCAGCCGCTCCTTGAGCACGGTCACGAACAACTCCTCCTTGCTCGCGAAGTGCTTGTAGAGCGCGGCCTCCGAGCAGCCGGCCGCGCGGGCGATCTCCTTGGTCGTGGCGCGTGCCAGGCCGATGGTGAGCATCAGCTGGTGGGCGGCGTCGACGATCCGGACGCGGGCCGGCTTCTGCTCCATGTGCGCTCCCGGAGGCTTGACGAGGCGGTGAGTGTCCACTCACCCTATGGGTAAGTGAATACTTACTCACCCCGGGAAGGTGCGCAATGAGGATCACGGTGTTCGGCGCGACGGGCGGTGTGGGGCAGGAGATCGTGCGCCAGGCGGTGACGGCGGGGCACGAGGTGACGGCGGTGGTCCGCGATCCTGCGGGGCTGCCCGTGCCGCTCTCCGACGTCCAGGTGTGCACGGTGGCGCGTCTGGACGATCCGGAGGTGCTGTGCGAGGCGGTCGCGGGCCGGGACGCGGTGCTCTCCGCCCTCGGCTCGCGCACCCGGAGGGCGGACGGCGTCGCCGAGCGGCTCACCGGTTCGGTGCTGGCGGCGATGGAGGCGGCGGGGACTCGGCGGCTGCTGGTGGTCAGCGCTTCCCCGGTCGGGCCCCATCCTGCCGACGACCCGCTGCTGGACCGGCTGATCCGCAAGGGGGTCGGGGCGGTCCTGAAGGAGGTCTACGCGGATCTGACGCTGATGGAGGCGGCACTGGCCCGCAGCGCGACGGACTGGACGTCGGTGCGGCCGCCGAAGCTGACCGACGGGCCGCTGACCGGGAGGTACCGCACGGTCGTCGGCGGCTTCCCGCGCAGCGGCCGGACGCTCTCCCGGGCCGACGTGGCGCACGCGATGCTGACGCTGACCGACGACCCGGCGACGGTGAAACAGGGCGTGGGAGTGGCGTACTGAGCCGGTGCCCCGTACCCGAGAAGCCCCTCCTGGGCCGGTTACAGGCTCACGCCGACCGTCACGGGCTCGTTGACGAGCGTGACGCCGAACGCCTCGCGGACCCCGGCGACGACCTCGCGGGCGAGCGCGAGGAGGTCCTCGGTGGTCGCCTCGCCGCGGTTGGTGAGGGCGAGGGTGTGCTTGGTGGAGATGCGGGCCGGGCCCGTGCCGTACCCCTTGGTGAAACCGGCCCGGTCGATGAGCCAGGCCGCGGAGGTCTTGACGCGTCCCCCGTCCGCGGGGAAGGCGGGGGGCGTCACGTCGGGGCCGAGCCGGTCCTCGACGCGGGCGAGGAACGCCTCGTACTCGGCCTGTTCCAGGATCGGGTTGGTGAAGAAGGAGCCGGCCGACCAGGTGTCGTGGTCCTCGGGGTCCAGCACCATGCCCTTGCCGGCGCGGAGTCCGAGCACCGTCTCACGGGCGGCGGCGGCGGGCACCCGGTCGCCCTGTTCGACGCCCATGGCGCGGGCCGTCTCGGCGTACCGCAGCGGCGCGGACAGCCCGCCCGCGTCCTCCAGCCCGAACCGGACCCGCAGCACCACGAAGCGGTCGGGTTCGGCCTTGAAACGGCTGTGCCGGTACGAGAACGCGCAGTCGGCGTTCGGGATGGTGACCGTCTCGCCGGTGCGGCGGTCGTGGGCGACGACCTCCGTGATGGTGGCGGAGACCTCCTGCCCGTAGGCACCGACGTTCTGGATCGGCGTCGCCCCCGCGGAGCCGGGGATGCCGGCCAGGCACTCGATGCCCGCGAGGCCGGCCTCGACAGTGCGGGCCACGGCGTCGCTCCAGACCTCGCCCGCGGCCAGCTCCAGGGTCGTGCCGTCCAGGGCGAAGCCCTTGGTCGCGATGCGCAGGGCGGTGCCCTCGAAGCCCTTGTCCCCGATGACCAGGTTGCTGCCGCCGCCGATGATCAGGAGCGGGGTACCGGCGTCGTCGGCCTCGCGCACGGCTTCGATCACCTCGGCGTCGGTCGTCGCCGTGATCAGGCGGGTGGCCGGGCCGCCGAGCCGGAAGGTGGTCAGGGGGGCGAGGGGGGCGTCATGGAGTTCCTGCACGGGGACAAGAGTACGGTCCGGTGCCCCGCCGCTCGGGCGGGGCACCGGACCGTGGGCGTGGGACCGCGGTTCAGGCGGTGACTCCGTGGACCGTGTCCCCCGCCTCTGCGACGCGGTACGGCATCAGGCGAGCTGCACCACGGCGCGGGACATGCCCAGCACCTTCTTGTCCTCGCTCGTCACCGTCAGGTCCACCCGCACCCGCCGGTCGTCCAGCAGGGCGCCGACCTTGGCGCCGACCTCGACCAGGGCGCCCTTGTCGTCGTTCGGCACGACGACCGGCTTGGTGAACCGCACCCCGTACTCGACGACCGCGCCCGGGTCGCCGACCCAGTCCGTGACCACCCGGATCGCCTCGGCCATGGTGAACATGCCGTGCGCGATGACGTCCGGCAGGCCGACCTCACGGGCGAACTTCTCGTTCCAGTGGATCGGGTTGAAGTCGCCGGAGGCGCCCGCGTACTCCACCAGCGTCGCCCGGGTCACCGGGAAGGACTGCGCCGGCAGCTCCGTACCGACCTCGACCGACTCGTATGCGACCTTCGCCGTCATCACGCCTCCTCGGCGGCACGCGCCACCAGCTTCGTCCACGCGGTCACGACGTGCTCGCCGGACTCGTCGTGGACCTCGCCCCGGACGTCCAGGATGTCGTTGCCCGCCATGGACTTGATGGCCTCGATCGTCGAGGTGACCGTCAGCCGGTCCCCCGCCCGCACGGGGCGCGTGTAGGCGAACTTCTGGTCGCCGTGCACCACACGGCTGTAGTCCAGGCCCAGCTGCGGGTCGTGGATCACCTGGCCGGCGGCCTTGAAGGTGATGGAGAAGACGAACGTCGGCGGCGCGATCACATCACTGTGGCCGAGCGCCTTGGCGGCCTCGGGGTCGACGTACGCCGGATTCGTGTCGCCCACCGCCTCGGCGAACTCACGGATCTTCTCCCGGCCGACCTCGTACGGCGGGGTGGGCGGATAGGTCCGCCCGACGAAGGACTGGTCGAGCGCCATGGGCTCGCTACCTCCTGATGAAAGATGAACAGGCCGAAGTACAGCCTTCATACAACGACACGAGGCCGCCCCCCTAGGGGGGCGGCCTCGTGTACGAGCCTGATTCAGCGCGTTTCGCGGTGCGCGGTGTGCGAGTTGCAGCGCGGGCAGTGCTTCTTCATCTCAAGACGGTCCGGGTTGTTGCGCCGGTTCTTCTTGGTGATGTAGTTCCGCTCCTTGCACTCCACGCAGGCCAGCGTGATCTTCGGGCGGACGTCGGTGGCAGCCACGTGAGTGCTCCTTGGACGGACGGATGGACGGATGAACGCAAAAAAGAGTAGCCGATCGAAGGACCGACCCCACAATCGGCTACCGTAAGTAGCGGTGACCGGACTTGAACCGGTGACACAGCGATTATGAGCCGCTTGCTCTACCGACTGAGCTACACCGCTTTGATGAAACAGGTCCCCCCGCCGAAGCGGGGATTCCCGATCACCAGAGCCCCAATGCGGAATCGAACCGCAGACCTTCTCCTTACCATGGAGACGCTCTACCGACTGAGCTATTGGGGCGAGCGATGAAGACATTACACGGTCATTCGCCGATCGCCCAAATCCGTATCCGGGCCCCCGCCGGAGCCCTCGCCGGAGCCCTTGATCGACGCCCCGCCGATCCCCCGCCGCCCCCTCTTCGATTCCGCGGCCGACCGACCCCGTACCGCCCCGGCAGCGCCGTGAGCAGCACCTCCGTCGCCCCGCGAATCACGACCGCCCCGACAGCGCTCCCACGCCCCAAGTGCCCCTGCGGCCACACCGGTACGACTATTTCGCTCCTCCTCGAACCGGACCGAACACGCCCCTAGGCTCGACTCACTCTGCGTGACCTTGTCCCCATATTTCTCAGGAGCGCGATGCCCGACAGCCAACCGCGGCAGCCGGACGACCACCCCGCCGACGCGGCCGACGGCCCCGGTTCCGACCCCGCGGCCGGAACCGGCACCCTGGTGCTCTGCGGGGCCCGTCTCACCGACGGCCGCGTCGTGGACGTACGGCTCGGCGGCAGCCGCATCGAGGCCGTCGGCACCGCGGGCAGCCTGACCTCGCCCGGCCCGCGCCTGGATCTGCGCGGCTACCTGCTGCTCCCCGCCCCCGCCGAACCCCACGCCCACAGCGACACCGCGCTCACCGCCGCCGGGGCGGGCCCCGGCGGCCCCGGACCGGTGTCGCACCGCCCCGAGGACATCCGGCGCCGCGCCACCGAGGCCGCCCTGCTCCAGCTCGGCCACGGCGCGACCGCGCTGCGCTCGCACGTACGGATCGGGGACGTCCGGGGCCTCACCGCCTTCGAGGCCGTCCTGCAGGCGCGCCGCTCGCTGCGCGGGCTGGCCGACCTGACCGCGGTCGCCGTGCCCCGGCTGCTCACCGGCGTCGCGGGCGCCGACAACCTGGCCCTGCTGCACGACGCGGTGAAGATGGGGGCCGGGGCGGTCGGCGGCTGTCCCGACCTCGACCCCGACCCCGCCGGGTACACCGAGGCCGTCCTGGAGATCGCCGCCGAGCAGGGCTGCCCCGTCGACCTGCACACGGACGGCGACGACCCCGCCCGGCTCTGCCGGCTCGCCGCCATGGCCGGCGGGCTGCGCCCCGGCGTCTCCATCGGCCCGTGCGCGGGCATCTCCCGGCTTCCCGCACACGCCGCGGCCCGGGTCGCCGACCAGCTGGCCGCGGCCGGTGTGACGGTGGTCTGCCTCCCGCAGGGCGGCTGTTGCGGGGTGGAGGGGCCGGGCACCGCGCCGGTGCGGCTGCTGCGCGCGGCCGGGGTGCGGGTCGCGGCGGGCGGCGGGGCGCTGCGCGACGTCGCGAACCCCGTGGGGCGCGGCGACCCGCTGGAGGCCGCCTACCTGCTGGCCTCGCAGTACGGGCTGCGGGCCGGCGAGGCGTACGGGGCGGTGTCCTCGGTCGCGCGGAAGGCGATGGGGCTGCCCGAGGTCCGGGTCGAGGCGGGCTTCCCGGCCGAGCTGCTCGCCGTGCGCGGGGAGGAGCTCTCCGGGGTGCTCTCGCTCGCCTACAGCCGGATCGTGGTGCACCGCGGGCGGGTGGTGGCGCGGACGAGCGCGGTGCGCGAGTACTGCGACTCGGAGGCCGTCGTCGCCCTCGACCTGCCCCGCCAGGGAAGATCCGACCCCGGTCCCTGCGGCGGGCCCTGAGCGCGGTCGGCCGGTGCGGCGTACGGTCGGGAACATGCGCATTGTCATCGCAGGTGGACATGGTCAGATCGCGCTGCGGCTGGAGCGGTTGCTCGCCGCGCGCGGGGATGAGGCCGTGGGCGTCATCCGCAGTACGGAGCAGGCCGGGGACCTGCGGGCGGCGGGTGCCGAGCCGGTCGTGCTGGATCTCGAATCGGCCTCCGTGGAGGAGGCGGCGCAGGTGCTGCGCGGCGCCGACGCGGCGGTCTTCGCGGCCGGCGCGGGCCCGAACAGCGGCGCGGAGCGCAAGGGGACGGTGGACCGCGGGGCGGCGGTGCTGTTCGCGGACGCGGCGCAACTGGCGGGCGTACGGCGGTTTGTCGTGGTCTCGTCGATGGGCGCCGACCCCGACCACCCCGGCGACGAGGTCTTCGACGTGTACCTGCGGGCGAAGGGCGCCGCGGACGCGTACGTGCGCTCCAGGGAGGCGCTCGACTGGACGATCCTGCGCCCCGGCATGCTGACGAACGACGCGGGCACGGGGCTGGTCCTGCTGACCGTCTCGACCGGGCGCGGTCCGGTGCCGCGCGACGACGTGGCGGCGGCGCTGCTGGAGCTGCTGGACACCCCGGCGACGGCGGGGCTGACCCTGGAACTCATCTCGGGGAACGTGCCGGTGTCGGTCGCGGTGAAGGACATCGCGGGGAACTGACCCGGGGCCGGGGGACGGCCGGGCATCGCCGCGGACCGCGCTTCCGCCGGCTCCCGGGCCGCCCGTCCCGCGTACCGGGCGCCCGTCCTGTGTACCGGCCCCGCGTACCGGTTCAGTCGCGCGGTGCCGGGCGGACCGTGATCCCGTGGCGTTCCAGCAGGGCGACGGTGACGCCGTCGCCCTCGCGGAGCGTGCCCGTGAACGTGCCGTCGTAGAGCGTTCCGCGCCCGCAGGACGGGCTGCGGGGCATCAGCAGCGCCTCCGTGCAGCCGGCCCGGCGCGCGGCCTCCAGGGCGCGTTCGGCGCCGTCCACGAACTGCGCCGTCACGTCGTGCCCGGTGTCGTCGACGACGCGGGCGCGGCCGTCGAGCACGTCGTGGCCGTCGCCGCCGACGATCTCCGCGGGGCGGCGCGGGGTGGACAGTCCGCCGGCGACCTCGGGGCAGAAGGCGACGGGACGGCGGCCGGCGAGTGCCTCGGCCACCGCTCCGGACGCCCTGCCCCGGCCGTCGTAGCGACAGGGCACACCACGCAGGCAGGCGCTGACCAGTACGGGTTCCATGTCCACGCCCTTCGTGGTCCGCCCCTTCGCGGGGCTCACGGGGAAACGAAGAAGGCCCCTGTCCTGGGACAGGGGCCTTGTTCCGTGGCGGCGCCAGGATTCGAACCTGGGAAGGCGAAGCCGGCAGATTTACAGTCTGCTCCCTTTGGCCACTCGGGCACACCGCCGGGAATTGCTGCCGTGAGAACCGTTTTTCGCGGTGCTCCCTGGCAACGACGTAAACGATACCTGATGCCCGGGGGTGCTACGCCACCGGATTGATCAGCGGTCCGATCGGGCGCGGGTGGCTAGGCTTTGATCGGCGGGGCCGGGCGGACAGGCCCGCCGCCGCTTGTTTGTGCACCCCGTTTCCAGCACCCCCGATACAAGGAGCCACACGTCATGGCCGACTCCAGTTTCGACATCGTCTCGAAGGTCGAGCGGCAGGAGGTCGACAACGCCCTCAACCAGGCCTCCAAGGAGATCTCGCAGCGCTACGACTTCAAGGGCACCGACGCCTCGATCTCCTGGTCCGGCGAGAAGATCCTGATGCAGGCGAACGGCGAGGAGCGGGTCAAGGCGATCCTCGACATCTTCCAGTCCAAGCTGATCAAGCGCGGCATCTCGCTGAAGTCCCTGGACGCCGGTGAGCCGCAGCTGTCCGGCAAGGAGTACAAGATCTTCGCCACGATCGAGGAGGGCATCTCCCAGGAGAACGCCAAGAAGGTCGCGAAGGCCATCCGCGACGAGGGCCCGAAGGGCGTCAAGGCGCAGGTCCAGGGCGACGAGCTGCGGGTCAGCTCGAAGAGCCGGGACGACCTGCAGGCCGTTCAGGCGCTGCTGAAGGGCAAGGACTTCGACTTCGCGATCCAGTTCGTGAACTACCGCTAGTCCGCCGGCCCGCGCGGTCGCCCGGGGTGGAGCCGTGACCGGCTCCACCCGTCTTCCTCCCCCGGGGCGCGATGTCCGAATACCGCCGGTCCCGGCGCGGCGGGCGACGCAGACTGGTGCGTGCCGGAGGGCGGCGGTGTCGAACGGCGACCCCGCCGGGTTCCGGCCCGAAGGGCGAGGAGAGGGACGAGCCATGACCATGTACGCGACGGTCGACAGCCCGTTGGGCGAACTGCTGCTGGTCGGCGAGGGGACCGCGGACGGCGGGATCGCGCTCGCCTCGCTCTCGCTGCCCGGACAGAAGGGCGCGGCGGTCGTCGAGGACGGCTGGGTCCACGCGCCGGACGCCTTCGCCGGTGTCGCCGCGCAGCTGCGCGAGTACTTCGAGGGGCGGCTGACCCGCTTCGACATCGTGTACGCGGACGGCGCGGGCACCGAGTTCCAGCGCCGGGTGTGGGCCGCGCTGGACACCGTCCCGTACGGGGAGACGGTGTCGTACGGGCAGATCGCCGAGCGGGTCGGCGCCTCCGGCGCGGGTGTCCGGGCCGTGGGGACGGCGATCGGGCGCAATCCGCTGCTGGTGGTCCGGCCCTGTCACCGGGTGATCGGTGCCGACGGGGCGCTGCGGGGCTACGCGGCGGGCGTGGAGCGCAAGGAGCGGCTCCTGGGGCTGGAAGGCGCCCTGGCGGTGCGCTGAGGTGTCCGGGCTCTTCCCGCGTCCGCGGACCGTCGTCGCGCCGGGGGCCGTGCACGTGCCGGAGTGGCTCCCGCCGGAGCGCCGTCGGGAGCTGGTGGCGGCCTGCCGGGAGTGGGCGCGCGGTCCGGTGCCGCTGCGGCATCCGGTGCTGCCGGGCGGCGGGGTGATGTCGGTGCGGACGGTCAGCGTGGGCCGGCACTGGCAGCCGTACCGGTATTCGCGCACGGCCGACGACGTGAACGGCGCGCGGGTGGCCGAGTTCCCCGACTGGCTGGCGGAGCTGGGCCGGGAGGCGCTGGTGGCGGCGTACGGGGACGGGAGCCCCGTGGAGGCGTACGCGCCGGACACCGCGATCGTCAACTTCTACGACGGCTCGGCGCGCATGGGCATGCACCAGGACAGGGACGAGCGGTCGGACGCCCCGGTGGTGTCGCTCAGCATCGGCGACACCTGCGTCTTCCGCTTCGGGAACACGGAGAACCGCGCGCGGCCCTACCGGGACGTGGAGCTGGCCTCCGGCGACCTGTTCGTCTTCGGCGGGCCGTCGCGCTTCGCGTTCCACGGCGTGCCGAAGGTCTTTCCGGGGACGGCCGGTCCCGAGTCGGGGATGGCACGCGGCCGGCTCAATCTGACCCTGCGCGAGACCGGACCGGACCGCCCCGGACACGCCTGACCGTGCCGGACGGGGGCGGTCCGGACGGGGCGGCGGGGCTTGGTGATCATGGGGCCGTACGGTCGTGGCAACCGTACGGCCCCGGGGTGCGTCTTGCCCCGGACGCCGTTTCGTCGCGGCGCGCGGGCCGGGGAGGCCGGGGCCGGGGGTCGTCGGACGGTGCGTCCGGGCGCTCCGCGGACCCGTTCCGGTTCCCGTCGTCCGCGCCCGGGACCGATACTGACGATGCACAGCTACGACGGGCGACCCCCGTGGAAGGCGAGTGACCATGAAGCTCCTGCAGCTGATCCTGAACATCCTGTGGGTGGTGTTCTGCGGATTCTGGATGGCCCTCGGGTACCTGATCGCCGCGATCATCTGCTTCGTGCTGATCGTGACGATTCCGTTCGGCATCGCGTCCCTGCGCATCGCGGGCTACGTGCTGTGGCCGTTCGGCCGGACGACCGTGGAGCGGCCCGACGCGGGTGCGCCCTCCTGCGTCGGCAACGTGATCTGGCTCGTCTTCGCCGGGTGGTGGCTGGCGCTGGGGCACCTGCTCACCAGCATCCCGCTGTTCGTGTCGATCATCGGCATCCCCTTCGGCTGGGCGAACCTGAAGCTGATCCCCATCTCGCTCATGCCGCTGGGCCGCGAGGTGGTCCCGAGCGACCAGCCCTTCGGGGCCCGGTAGGGCTTTCCCCGCACTTGCCCGTGATGGTGTCCGGCCGCCGTCCCCCCGGGGGGACGGCGGCCGGACACCATCACGGGCGGTGGCCCGCCATCTGTTCCAGTCTGGCGATCCGCTCCGCCATCGGCGGGTGGGTCGAGAACAGCTTGGACATGCCCTGTCCGGGCCGGAACGGGTTGGCGATCATCATGTGGCTCGCGGTCTCGATCCGCGGCTCCGGGGGCAGCGGAAGCCGCTTCGTGCCCGCGTCGAGCTTCCGGAGGGCGCCTGCCAGGGCGAGCGGGTCGCCGGTCAGCTGGGCCCCGGAGGCGTCCGCCTCGTACTCGCGGGAGCGGCTGACGGCGAGCTGGATGACGGAGGCGGCGACCGGGCCGAGGATCATGATCAGCAGCGTGCCGAGGAAGCCGGGGCCCTCGTTGTCGTTGGACCGGCCCGCCGGGATCAGCCAGGCGAAGTTGACCAGGAACATGACGACCGAGGCCAGCGCCCCGGCGACGGACGAGATCAGGATGTCGCGGTTGTAGACGTGGCTCAGCTCGTGGCCGAGCACCCCGCGCAGCTCCCGCTCGTCCAGGATCTGCAGGATGCCCTCGGTGCAGCAGACCGCCGCGTTGCGCGGGTTGCGGCCGGTGGCGAAGGCGTTGGGCGCCTGCGTCGGGGAGATGTAGAGCCGGGGCATGGGCTGCCGGGCGGCCGTGGAGAGCTCCCGGACCATGCGGTAGAGCTGTGGGGCCTCGAATTCGCTGACGGGCCTGGCCCGCATGGCCCTGAGTGCCAGCTTGTCGCTGTTCCAGTACGCGTAGGCGTTGGTGCCGACTGCCACGAGGACCGCGACGATCAGCCCCGTACGTCCGAAGAAGCTTCCGATGACGATGATGAGGGCGGACAGGCCCCCGAGGAGTACGGCGGTTCTCAGCCCGTTGTGCCGGCGGTGCACGGTACGCCCTCCAAATGGTGCGGCAGGGGAACCCTTTGCTCGGTGGTCTCCACTCCCCCAGTGGAGCCTCCCGTACAGGTCAACGCCAGGCGGGAGGAGCTGGTTCCCCGGCCCGCACCGCCGCGGGGCGGGGCCGGTGCGGCGCTCACGGGCCGGAGCGGGCGATGGGCCGTACGGGTCAACGGACGCGCGTGCGCCACTCGGCACCGGGTGCCCGAGGGCTTTCCCGGTGCCGGAGGGGGGTCTCAGCGCTGGGCGGGGAGCCCGGCGGTCGCGAGGGCCGCGGGGTCCGGCGTGACCTCGCTGGTGCAGTGGGCGCAGCGGGAGGCAATGGCCGGGATCTCGGTGTAGCAGCGGGGGCAGTCGCGCACGGCGGCCTTGATGTCGACCTTCTCCTCCGCCTTGGTGAAGCGGTTCTGGACCTTCGCCATGGGGACGACGACGCCGAAGTAGAGCACCGCCGCGGTGATCAGGAACGCGATGGCGGCGGCCAGGAACTTCCCGTACGGGAAGATGGCGCCCTCGACCGAGAACTGTGCCGAGCTGAAGTCGCCGACGGACCCGGTGGCGAGGCCGATCAGCGGGGTGATGAAGGCCGTGCTGAATCCGGTGACCACTGCGGTGAACGCCGCTCCGACGGCCAGACCGATGGCCATGGAGATGATGTTTCCGCGCAGGATGAAGTCCTTGAACCCGTTCAGCACTGCTCTTGCTCCTTTTGGAATGGCTCTGGTGGGGGGATGTGCGGGCAAGACCATGCCCTGTATGAGCCTTTCCGGGCAAACCGATCTTCGGTAAATCGGAAGAGTCGGGTGCGTCGGGAGAGCCTCAGAAGAGGCTGACGGCGGCGAACCTGAGAACGGTCTGCGGGGCGCCGGAGAGCACGATGCCGGCCACGGCGGTGAGAGCGATCGCCGTGGTGAGGGAGGCCGGGACGCGGTGCTCGGCGGAGGCGGCCGCAGGGGTCGCGGCCGCGGGCTCCGGGGCCTCCTCCCCGGCCTTCCCGGCTTCCCCCGGGGCGCCTTCCGGGGACCGGAAGAGCGTCGCGGTCCACCGGAGGTAGTAGTAGAGCGCGATCACGACGTTGACGGCCATGACGACGGCGAGCCAGCCGAGTCCGGCGTCGACGGCCGCGGAGAAGACCGTGACCTTGGCGAAGAGGCCGATGATGCCGGGCGGCAGACCGGCCAGGCAGAGCAGGAAGAAGGCCATCGCCAGGGCGGCGAGCGGGCGGACGGCGTACAGGCCTCGGTGGTCGGTGATGCGGTTGCCGGGGTTCGTGCGGGAGACGAGGGCGGCCACCGCGAAGGCGCCGAGGTTCACGACGGCGTACATGAGGGCGTACGCGACGGTGGAGCCGATGTGTTCGTCGCTGGAGTACCCGGCCGCGGCGATCGGCACCAGGAGATAGCCGGCCTGGGCGACGGACGACCAGGCGAGCAGCCGTACGGCGCTGCGGGCGCGGCCGGCGTCCTGACGCAGGGCGGCGACGTTGCCGACCGTCATCGTGAGCGCGGCGAGGACGGCGACGGCCGGTCCCCAGACGTCGGCGTACGCCGGGAACGCGATCACGGTGACGAGGACCAGGCCGGAGAAGCCGACCGCCTTGCCGACGACCGAGAGGTACGCGGCGATCGGCAGGGGGGCGCCGACGTAGGTGTCGGGGACCCAGAAGTGGAAGGGCGCGGCGGCCGTCTTGAACGCGAAGCCGACCAGGGTGAGGGCGACGCCCGCCCCGGCAAGGGTGCTGAGCCGGCCGGGCACGTCGTCGAGCCGGGCGGCGATCTCGGTGAGGTGCAGGGTGCCGGTGGCCGCGTACACGAAGCTGACGCCGAGCAGCATGACGGCGGTCGCGACGACGGAGGAGAGGAAGAACTTCAGCGCGGCCTCGGAGGAGCGCCGGTCGCCGCGCTTGATGCCGACGAGGGCGAAGGCGGGCAGCGAGGCGACTTCCAGGGCGATGACGAGGGTGGCGAGGTCGCGGGCGGCGGGCAGAAGGGCGGCGCCGGCCGCGGAGGACAGCAGCAGGAACCAGAACTCGCCCGCCGGGAGCCTGCGGGTGTCACCGGCCGAGAGCAGGGCGGTGAGCAGGGCGCCGCCGAGCACGAGGGCCTGGATGACCAGGGCGAAGTGGTCGGCGGTGTAGCTGCACGCGGTGCCGCCCGTCGCGGCGGCGGCCTCGGTGAGGCAGAAGGTGGAGCGGTCGCCGGCGCGCAGCGGGACCAGGAGGGCGAGTGCGGCGACGAGCCCGGTGATGGCCAGCGGTCCGAGGAGCGGCTTGCGTTCCTCGGGGAGGAACAGGTCGGTGACCAGGACGAACAGGGCGAAGGCCGCCACGACGACCGGGGGTGCGATGGCGAGCCAGTCGACGGACTGGACGAGGCCGGTCACGCCCTCGGCCGCGGTGGTGACGAGGTCGGGTGCGCTCCCGGCCGCGGCGGCGACGGGGCCGGTGGTGTTCCCGGCCGCGGTGGTGACGACGTCCGGGGTGAGGACGGCTGCGGTCACGACTTGCCTCCTGCGAGGAGCTTCTGCACGGCCGGGTCGGTGAGGCCGAGGAGGACGGCGGGCCACAGACCGGCGAGGACGGTGAGCGCGACGAGCGGGGTCCAGGCGGCGAACTCGTACGCCTGGACGTCGGCGAGCTGCGGCTCCTCACGCTTCTCGCCCATGCAGACCCGGCGCACGACCATGAGCATGTACGCGGCGGTGAGCAGGGTGCCGAACGCGGCGATCGACATGAAGGTGAGGAAGGCCGGGCGGCTGAGGCCGTCGGCGGGGTCGAAGGAGCCGAACAGGGCGAGCATCTCGCCCCAGAACCCGGCGAGGCCCGGCAGTCCCAGGGAGGCGACGGCGGCGAAGGCGAGGAGGCCGCCGAGGCGGGGGGCCCGGCCGTAGAGCGCGGCCCCGGTGGCGCCGGAGAGGGTGTCGAGGTCGGCCGTGCCGTAGCGGTCCTTGACCGCGCCGACCAGGAAGAACAGCAGGCCGGTGATGAGGCCGTGGGCGATGTTGGCGAAGAGCGCGCCGTTGACCCCGGTGGGTGTCATGCTCGCGATGCCGAGGAGCACGAAGCCCATGTGGCCGACGGAGGAGTACGCGATCAGCCGCTTGAGGTCGCCCTTCGAGCCGGGGCGGACCAGGGCCAGGCAGGCGAGGGATCCGTAGATGACGCCGACGACCGCGAAGGCGGCGAGGTAGGGCGCGAAGGTCCGCATCCCGTCGGGGGCGACGGGGAGCAGGATGCGGACGAATCCGTAGGTGCCCATCTTCAGCAGGACGCCCGCGAGGAGGACGGAGCCGACGGTCGGGGCCGCCGTGTGGGCGTCGGGCAGCCAGCTGTGCAGCGGCCACATCGGGGTCTTCACCGCGAGTCCGACGCCGATCGCCAGAACGGCGATGACCTGCACGGACGTGGTGAGCCCACGGCCGTTGTCAGTGGCGAGTGCCACCATGTCGAAGGTGCCGCTCTTCAGCCCGACGAGGAGCAGGCCCAGCAGCATGATCACCGAGCCGAGCAGTGTGTAGAGGATGAACTTCCAGGCCGCGGCCTGCCGCTGCGCACCGCCCCAGCGGGCGATGAGGAAGTACATCGGGATGAGCACCATCTCGAACGCCAGGAAGAACAGCATCAGGTCGAGGACGGCGAAGGTCGCGAGGGTGCCGGACTCCAGGACGAGGAGGAGCGCGACGAATGCCTTCGGGGAGGGGCCCGCGGCCCGCGGCCCCGGCCGCTGTTGTTGCAGCTTGAAGTAGCTGTGGAGCGCGCAGAGGAAGGTCAGCAGCGCGGTCAGCACGAGAAGGGGGAGCGAGATGCCGTCGGTGCCGAGGTGGATGCGGACGTCGAGCGCCGGGATCCAGCTGATGTCGGTGGTGGCCTGCATCTTCGACGGGTGGCCGTGGTCGAATCCCGCGGCGAGCATGATCGCGGCGAGCAGGACGGCGCCGGTGACGGTCACGCCGTGGCGGAGCACGGCCTGGTCGGGGCCGGTGCCCTTCAGTCCGGGCGGGGCGGGCAGCAGGGCGGCCACGGCACCGAGGAGCGGGGCGGCGACGATGAACGCGAGAAGGAACTGCATCACGGATTCGCTGATATCGATCACGGCTCACGACCCGGCGTTGAGGTTGGCGAAGACGACGGCGGCGATCGCCAGGACCAGGGAGCCGGCGAGCAGCGCGCCGAGGTAGGTCTGCACGTTGCCGGTCTGGGCGCGGCGGACGGCGGTGCCGAGCAGGCGTGCGCCGGCTGCGGAGCCGCGTACGTAGGTGTCGACGACCTCGCGGTCCAGGAAGCGGACGAGGCTCGCCGCGGCACCGACGGGGCGGACGAAGAGCGTCGTGTACAGGGCGTCGAGGTGGAAGCCCTCGGCGGCCGGGCGGTGGAGCGGGCCCAGCAGCAGGCGGCCGGGGTCGGCCGGGTCGGGGACCTCGCCGTCGGTCCCGTAGGCGGCGGTGTGCGCCGACAGGGCCTGGGACTCGACGAGGGCGGGTTCGGCGTCGGGGTGGGCGACGACCGTGCCGACGGGGGTGCGGGCGGCGCGTGCCGAGGTGTGGCGCCAGGCGGCGTAGGTGACGAGGCCGCCGACGAGGCCGACGCCGGTGGAGAGGACGGCGGTGGTCACGGACGGGGTGAGGGCGTTGCCGTCGAACCACTCCGTGAGCGCGCCGGCGGCCAGTCCGAAGGCGATGGTGGGGGCGGCGAGCACCCACAGGGGGGCGGTCATCGCGGTGGGCTGTTTGCCGTGGTCGGGGGCCTCGGCGCCGCGGCCCCGGAAGGCGAGTAGCCAGAGGCGGGTGGCGTACGCGGCGGTGAGGACGGCGGCGAGCAGTCCGGCGACGAGCACGGTCCAGCCGGCGGCGGCCGGGGCGACGTCCCGGTCCCCGAGCGCGGTGTGCTCGGCGGCGACGAGGACGGCTTCCTTGGAGAAGAAGCCGGCGAACGGCGGGATGGCGGCGAGGGCGAGCAGGGCGACGGTCATCGTCCAGTAGGCGTCCGGGACGCGCTTGGTGAGGCCGCTCATGCGGGACATGGCGGCCAGCGAGTTGGTCCCGGCGGCGTGGATGACGACGCCCGCGGCGAGGAAGAGGACGGCCTTGAACGCGCCGTGCGACAGGAGGTGGAAGACGGCGGCCCCGCGGTCGCCGACGGCCAGGGCGCCGGACATGTAGCCGAGCTGGCCGATGGTCGAGTAGGCGAGGACGCGTTTGATGTCGTCCTGGGCGAGGGCGGCGAGGCCCGAGCCGATCATCGTGACCGCCGCCATGACGGCGAGGACGACGAGGGCCGCGCCGGACGCGGCGAAGACGGGGAGGAGGCGGGCCACGAAGTAGATGCCGGCGGCGACCATCGTCGCGGCGTGGATCAGCGCGGACACGGGGGTGGGGCCGGCCATCGCGTCGGGCAGCCAGGTGTGCAGGGGGAACTGCGCCGACTTGCCCGCGACGCCCGCGAGGAGCAGCAGGGCGATGAGGGTGGGGTGGTCGAGGCCGCCGTTGGCGACGGCGCCCAGGATGCCGGTGATGCGGAACGTGCCGGTGTCCGCGGCGAGCGCGAACAGGCCGATCAGGAAGGGGACGTCGCCGAGCTTGGTGACCAGGAAGGCCTTGAGGGAGGCGGCGCGGGCCTCGGGCGTCTCCCAGTAGTGGCCGACGAGGAAGTACGAGCAGATGCCCATGATCTCCCAGCCGACCAGGAGCACCATCACGTCGCCGGAGTAGACGACGAGCAGCATCGCGGAGGTGAAGAGGGAGACGAGCGCGGCGTACGAGGGGTAGCGGGGGTCGTCGCGCAAGTAGGCGGTCGAGTAGATCTGCACGCAGGTCGCGACGAGCCCGACCAGGACGGCGACGAGGACGGCGAAGCCGTCGAGGTGCAGGGCGAGGTCGATCGGGACGGAGCCGGTGGGCGTGAGCTGTGTCGCCGCGTCGATGGCCCGGCCGCCGCCCTGGCGCGAGGCGACGAGGACGGCGAGCACGAAGGCGGCGAGGGTCGGCAGTACGGCCAGGGGGCGTACGTATCCGGGGGCGGTGCGGCCCAGAAAGAGACCGGCCGCGGCGCCCAGGAAGGGGAGGAGGGGGACGAGGACGGCGAGGGTCGTGGTGGTCACGCGGTGGCCTCCGCCTTCTTTGCCTTCCCTGCCGCAGCAGTGGCCTGGTCTTCGGTTCCGGTGCCGGGCCCGTCGTCGGGGAGGGATTCGGCGGCGTCGGTCTCGGCGGTGTCGCGGAGGCGGTCGATGTCCGAGGTGCCGCGGTTGCGGTACACGGCGAGGACGATCGCCAGGCCGATGCCGATCTCCGCCGCCGCGACGGCGATGGTGAAGAGGGCGAGGGCCTGTCCGGCGTGCAGGGTGTCGCGGAGCCAGACGTCGAAGGCGACCAGGTTGAGGTTGACGGCGTTGAGCATCAGCTCGACGGACATCAGGACGAGGATCGCGTTGCGGCGGGCGAGCACGCCGTACAGCCCGACGCAGAAGAGGAGGGCGGCGAGCACCGCGGGGTAGGCGAGGTGCATCAGCTCTGCTCCTTACCGCTCTTGCGGGACAGGACGACCGCGCCGACCAGGGCGGCGAGCAGCAGGACGGAGAGCGCTTCGAACGGCAGCACCCAGTGCCGGAAGAGGAAGGAGCCGGTGACCTCGGTCGAGCCCCGGGCCGGTCCGTCCAGGTCGATCCAGGTGGTGCGGAAGGCGTCGACGACGACCCACACGAGTGCGCCGGCGGCGGCGACCGCCACGCCGAGGGCCGCCCACCGGTTGCCCGAGTCGGCGTCCGGGGAGCGGCCGATGGGGGCCTTGGTGAGCATCAGCCCGAAGAGGAGGAGGACGACCACGGAACCGACGTAGATCAGTACCTGCACCCAGGCGATGAACTCCGCGGTGAGCAGGAGGTACTCGACGGCGAGCCCGCCGAGCGCCACGACCAGCCAGAGGGCGGCGTGCACCAGCTGCTTGGTCGTGACGGTGACGAGGGCCGCGCCGAGGGTGGCGAGGCCGACGAGGAGGAAGGCGATCTCGACACCGGTCGGCGAGAGGAAGCCGGAGGGTGCCGGGGTGATCACGGGGGTCGCGGAGACAGCTGTGGCCGCAGTGACCGCGGTGGCTGCGAGTGTCACTCCTCCCCCTCTGCTTCCTTCTGGTCCTGCTGGGCTTCCTGGGCGCGTTGGGCTTCGAGTTTCTCCGCGGTCTTGCGGGCGGCGGCGATCTCCTTCGGCTCCTCGGCGCCGGGGTCGAGCGCGGGCGGTTCGGGCACCGTCCACATCCAGGCGCGGAGTTTGTCGCGCTCGTGGGTGAGTTCGAGGATGTCCGTCTCCGCGTACTCGAACTCCGGTGACCAGAACAGCGCGTCGAAGGGGCACACCTCGATGCAGATGCCGCAGTACATGCAGAGCGAGAAGTCGATCGCGAAGCGGTCCAGGACGTTGCGGCTGCGTTCGCGGCCGCCGGGGGCGGCGGCGGGCACCGTCTCCTTGTGGGAGTCGATGTAGATGCACCAGTCCGGGCACTCGCGGGCGCAGAGCATGCAGACCGTGCAGTTCTCCTCGAACAGCGCGATGACGCCGCGGGAGCGGGGCGGGAGTTCGGGCTGGACGTCGGGGTACTGCGCGGTGACCGTCTTCCGCGTCATCGTCCGCAGGGTGACGGCCAGCCCCTTGGCCAGGCCGGAGCCGGGGATGCGGGGCCGGGAGGACGGGTGCGACGCGGTCATCAGTTGATCGCCACCTTCACGATGCCGGTGAGCGCGATCTGCGCGAGGGCGAGCGGGACGAGGGTGGTCCAGGCGAGCTTCTGCAGCTGGTCCTCGCGCAGCCGGGGGTAGGTCACCCGCAGCCAGATGACGACGAAGGCCAGGACCGCGGTCTTGAGGAGTGTCCAGACCCAGCCGAGTCCGTCGGCGCCGAGCGGGCCGTGCCAGCCGCCGAGGAAGAGGACGCTGGTCAGCGCGCACAGGACGACGATGCCCGCGTACTCGGCGAGCAGGAAGAGCGCGAAGCGCAGTCCGGTGTACTCGGTGTACGCGCCGAAGATGATCTCCGAGTCGGCGACCGGCATGTCGAAGGGCGGGCGCTGGAGTTCGGCGAGCCCGGCCACGAAGAAGACCAGGGCGCCGACGATCTGCCAGGGCAGCCACCACCACTCGAAGGCGTCGAGGATGCCCGTGAGGGAGACCGTCCCGGCCGCCATCGCGACGGACGCGGCGGCGAGCAGCATCGGCAGTTCGTACGCGAGCAGCTGGGCGGCGGTGCGCAGGCCCCCGAGGAGGGAGAACTTGTTGGCCGAGGCCCAGCCCGCCATCAGCGAGCCGAGCACCCCGACGCCCATCACGGCGAGCACGAAGAAGATGCCCGCGTCGACGGCCTGCCCGACCGCGCCCTCGCCGGGCCCGATCGGAATGGCGACGAGCACGAGGAGGTACGGCAGGAGCGCGACGGCCGGGGCGAGCTGGAAGACCCTGCGGTCGGCCCGCTCCGGGACGATGTCCTCCTTCTGCGCGAACTTCACGCCGTCCGCGACGAGCTGCGCCCAGCCGTGGAAGCCGCCCGCGTACATGGGGCCGAGGCGGCCCTGCATGTGGGCCATCACCTTGTGCTCGGTCTGCCCCACGACGAGCGGGAGGACCATGAACACGGCGAAGACGATGACGAGCCGGAGGGCGACGTCGAGTACGTCGTTCACGCGGTATCGCCTCCGGCGGGGCTGTCGGGGGTGTCCGGGGCCTCGGGGGGTTCCGGGGTTCCGGCGGATTCGGGAGTTCGGGGAGTCTCGGGCATCTCGGGAGCCCCAGTGGCCTCGGACGTCCCGGAGGCCTCTGGGGCCTCGGGCGTCTCGGGAACATCAGGTGTCCCGGGCGCCTCGGATGTCCCAAGGGCCTCGGGAGCCCCGGGGGCCTCGGATGCCCCGGGGGCATCAGGAGTCTCGGGCGCCTCGGGCGACGTGTCCGGGTCGAAGGCCGGGCGGGCGTGGTGCCAGGGGGCATCGCTCGCGCCCGTACCCGTGCCCGGCTTGTCCGGGGCGGGCGTCGGCTTGTCCGGGGCGGCGGAGGCCGGTGCGTCCTGGGCGGGGGCCGGCTCGTGGTGCTGGCTCGCCGAGCCCTGCGAGGCGCTCCGGTTGCGGCGCGGCCGCGCGGCGCGCGCCCGGCC